>JAIEQT010000320.1 GCA_019747455.1 Chitinophagaceae bacterium
AATCAGAACGCCGATGAATGGTATTATTGGGCTCATTCAATTATTGCTCAAAACCAAACTCAACGGTAAACAAGAAAAACTAGTTTCCCTGATGAGGCAAACTGCCGAAGAATTAATGGTTATTGTAAATGATATTTTACATTTTGAAAAGATTACGTTGGGCAAATTAGTATTGGAAAATATGGTATTTGACCCTATTCTTCAAATAACAAAAACCGTTAGTACTTTCAAACATAAAGCAAAAGAAAAAAATATTTTTCTACGCATTCAAAAAACCGGGCATAAACAAGGCTTACGCGTAATTGGCGATCCACATAGGCTTCATCAAATACTTACCAATTTAATTGCCAATGCTATTAAGTTTACCAATACCGGTGGCGTAACCATCCAAATTCAAACAGCCTTTGAAAAAAATAAGGCACTACTTACGGTTCGGATAAAAGATACCGGTACCGGCATACCCAAAGATCAGTTAAATAGTATTTTTTCTCCTTTTGTTCAGGCCAATCATACTACAACCAAACAATATGAAGGAACAGGTTTGGGACTCAGTATTTGTAAAAATTTAATCGATCTGCACAAGGGATCTATCACCGTATCCAGTGAACTTCATAAAGGAACATGTTTTGAAATTACCATACCCTATCAACAAACCAATCTAGATCCCATTCAACCCGTATCCGATAGCATCAACATACCGCCCATAAACGGTAAAAAGATATTAATAGCAGAAGATGTTCCGCTAAATTGTTTAATAGCAGAAGAGTACTTGCAAGCGCATGGGGCCATAACAAAAAGTGTTAATTCCGGCATAACAGCTATAGATGCTTTACAGCAAGAGCATTTCGATTTAATACTCATGGATATTGCTATGCCTGAAATGGATGGTTTAACAGCTACCCGTATTATTCGTGAGTTACCCAACAAACAAAAAGCAAACATCCCGATTATTGCATTATCTGCCAATGCCTCAGAGGCCGATCGGGAAAGTTATATATCCGCAGGAATGCAAGCATCCATCCCTAAACCATTCTCTGAACAAATCCTCATCAACACCATCGCCCATACTTGTAAACTAAATACGGTTCCCTTTCTCTACAATGCTTCCGCTCTTCAAAAAACGGGAAGAGGTAAACCTGCTTTTGTTGAGAAAATGGTTTCTCTGTTCTTACTTACGGCACCATCAGATATATCTCGGTTACAAGCCGCTATTCAAGAAAAAAATTGGCCTCTCGTATACCAAACAGCGCATCGCATGAAATCTAGTTACGATGGCATGGGTATTGAATCACTCAAATCCACCATCCGACAAGTTGAGCATATCGCTAAAATCAACCCCGACCCAAATCAATTACATGCCCTATCGAGCACCATTGCCAGTACTACAGAAAAAGTAATACAAGCATTATCGGCAGATTTCCCAAAAAGCACCACACTCCCAATTGAATAATCTTTTCCAAAAAATGGAAAAATGATGTTTTTGGGAAATTAGCAACTATTTGATATTCAATCACTTAAAAAAATTTAAGCTTTGGCATTCAATTAGTACAATATATATGATTCCATCACCCCATCACCAGGAATCATTATAAAACTGTACTTACATATGGAAATCATTCACCTGGTATCGGGTAAATTAACCGGCAATAATGCATTGGTAGCAGCAATCAATAATTTGGCTATAGAACAGGTTCGGCTTGGCCATCGAGTTACTTTATGGGAAATTTCAGAACATGCTAACGATAGCTTTCAGCTTAAATCTTACAAAACCGTATTATTTCCTGCTAAGTCTTTTATCTGGAAAACTACTGGTGCTATCACATCAGCCATTCAGAAATTAAAGCCTGGGGTTATTATACATATACATGGAAGTTTCGTTCCTATCTATTTTTCCATAGCTTATCATTTACGAAAATTGAATATTCCCTTTGTATATACCACCTATGGTATGTACCAAAAGGAAGAGATCAAAAAGCAAGGTCTACTTAAGCAATTATACTTTCAGCTTTTTGAGCAGATGCTAATAAGATGGTCGTCTGTACTACATATTACCGGTGCAACAGAAAAGGAAATTTTAGCAGATGCGCAAACAGATGTAGATAAAAAATTGGTTCTGATACCAAATGGATTAACCAATGAAAACAGATTCATTCCTCCGAAAATAAAGCGCAATGATGAACCTGTTTTTGGATTCTGTGGTCAATTGGATATACATGCCAAAGGGCTAGATATTTTGTTACGCGCATTTGCTGAGTATAAGTTAAAATATTTTGAGAAAGGCGTATTGTGGATCATTGGAGACGGTGAGGGCAAAGAAGTATTATATAAGTTAGTTAACGAACTGGGTATTCATTCCTATGTATCTTTTAAAGGAAAGATCTATGGCCTGAGAAAATTTGAGATGATGAGTAAGATCGATGTTTTCGTAAGACCTTCTCGGGTGGAGCATTTCCCCTCAGCTATACTAGAAGCGGCTTCTTCTTCTGTTCCGAGCATTGTATCACGTGCCACGAACATGGGAGATTATATCACACAATATGATGCAGGTTATGTGCTGGCTGAAAATACGCCGAATGCTTTAGCTAAATTATTTCTCAAGTCATACCAAGATATCAAGCATTACCGATGGGATCATAAAAGAAGAAATGCTTTCAGAATGGTTAGTGAAAAATTTCAATGGAGTCGTATCGCTGAAGAACATATTCACGTGTATGAAAAAGTACTCGATCATCAAGCAGCTTAGCATAAGATAAGATATGTATAGTATGAACTTTATTCCCCGCAGAGAATGGCTGGAAACCCATTGTAAGCCTGAACGTGTTCAGCAAAAAGATTCTATTCATTATCCATTTCTGTATGGCCGATATGCTTTTACGCAAACCTATATTGAACCGGAAAACGACATTCACATTCTACTCGATCTATTCGAGCGGTTTAGTCAATTTCCATTGGTAATTAGTGGTAACTGGTATGCCAATAGTTATGCCGAAGCTTTATACATTAAATATAACTTATGCCAGTCTGTTCATTTATTAGATACTGTTATGCCCGAACGGGTATTAAACATGCTTCGATCCAATTGCTATGTATACATTGAACCAAATCATATTGCTGCGAAAAATACGGCACTCGCAGAATCTATGTATCTACAACTTCCTACCATCGCTTATGCAAGCGAAACAAATTTGCAAATTACCAACCATAAAGCCATGTATTACAAAACTCCCGCTGAATTACTGGAAGCTCTTAAGTCATTACACCCGGCCAAAGCGACCCAATTGGGGCATACTATGAAAAAAGTAATGGAAGAAAAACTAAATGAGTCTATACAACCAATAAACTACACCCCCGAAGATCTGCATGGTCTACCCTCCCAAAAATCTCAAAACTACCATCCCTATACACCTTACCCATATCCTGAGTAGCTATACATGAACAACTGTTTACATTTGCCAAGTCAATAATTTGTAACAGCCCTTCCCCATGTTCTCTAACTTCAAAAGGATCATCTTCGGTTCTTACTAATACGCACATCCAGGGAGGACAATAATACCTCCCATCTTTTTTCGCATAGGCCTGACTCATCAATTCCGTCATGCCATATTCTCCCTGAATGCTTTGTACCCCAAAGCCATCCTGCAACCGATTATGAAGTTCTTTTCTAGTCAGTTCTTTACCCCTTCCTTTCATGCCGCCGGTTTCTAGGATAATGGTATGATTCAATTGCTGAGGGTATTCTGCTATAAAATCGAGCAGGGCAAAAGTTACCCCAATTAACATAGTAGGTTGTTCCTGTTCTTCCAAAACTTTTAATGTATGCGCAAGCTCGGCATGATTGTACAGATAAAAACCACTGCTAGGATGTGCCGACTTCTTGATCAAATGATCTGCCATATATACTAATGATGATCCCGATCTCTCCAGATATGCCGGCAATAATGCCAGTATACACCAGTTATGGATACTGCCATAGAAATATTCAAATCCTCTTGTAAAACTTTCTTCATACAATCCTATATCTCGAACATAATGACGGCTATTTACCGTACCTGTAGTGCCGCTACTCTCAAATACTATTTGCGGTTCAAATTCCCCCGTTACTACTGTATGTGTTTTAAAAAAGGATACAGGCAACGCCGGGATAGCTGTAATACTCTTATCCTGTGAAGGCAAGGGCATCAATTCAGCCCAAGCGCGATAAACCGCATTGTTTTCCCGTTGATAGCGGTATTGCTCATGAGCCAGTGAGGAAAAACCGTTAGAAGATACTTGAAATATATTGTTAAGGTTTGCAAAAGCCACTTTCGCGATTTGTTGAGTTTTGTTTATTTTTGAATAGAAAGCAAGATTAATGAGAACAAAAATATTAATACTGATTACATTACCACTGTTTTTTTACGCTTGTAAGAAATCGACATATACTACCAAGCCCCAAATCAGTTTACTCCCGCTTAGTGGGAATACCCTCACCCAAGGCCAAATATTGAAGTTTGAATTAGAATTTACAGATAAAGAAGGAGATATCCAGGATACCCTTTGGGTACAGAAAGTTTCCAGAACTTGCCCTACTACCCCCGGCGTTCAATTTATCAGCAAAAACAAAATCCCCGACTTCACACCTACTCCCAATTTAAAAGGAAAACTTGAAATTAGCTTCGTGTATAATGCAAATGTAACCGGTATTCAGTCTATTGTAGGCTGCTCTAATCGGAATGATACTTCTTTTTTTCGTTTTTGGATGAAAGATAAAGCACAGAACAGAAGTGATACGATTACGTCGCCCGATATTATACTCATCCGATAATGCGGTATTGGCTTCATGTAATACGTTTTATTTTTTTTGGAAATTATTTCTACGGTATCTGCGCAGTAGCGTTATCTATTGAAACAGCTTATCAACAAGCTATTTCATTCAATAGTGTGCTTTGCTATCTGTTTATTTTCTGCATCACGGTGTTATATTATACACATGCCTATTTACATACCTCCTATAACGCCCCTCCTCATCATCATACGCGAGATATTTGGTATGCTAAAAATCAAAAACTGGTTTTTGGTTCTCAAATATTACTAACACTCATATCTCTTTTTTTAGTTTTGATTTTTATAACCGGATGGCAACCCCATTTTAAATATGTACCCTTACAAACATGGTTGTTCCTCTTACTTGCTTTGGCAGCATTAGGGATGTATTATGGTGGCTGGAATCCCGGTAAATCAGTAATCAGCTTACGACATACCGGTTGGCTAAAACCCCTGATCATAGGCTTTGCCTGGGCTTGTTGTGTTTCTTTTTTACCTATGGTTTTTTATGATCTGAATGATAAAAGCAATAAAACCTATTCTTGGATTACCTTATTTTTATTCATTAAGAATTGGTTATACATCAGTGTATTGTGCGTGCTTTTCGATATTAAAGATTACGCCACCGATGCTAATCAGGCACTTAAAACATATGTGGTTACCCATGGGCTTCGAAAAACCATTTTTAATTTTGTTATTCCGGTTACCGTTATAGCCCATTGCTGCTTATTATTAACAGCCTATTCAAAAGGGTTTCATGCAAGTAGAATTGTATTCAACACAATACCCTTTATTTTGTTGATAATTGTTGCCTGGTCCATGCACCGCCGTAAGTCGATTCTCTATTATCTTGCAGTAATAGACGGACTCATGCTCATAAAAGCCCTTTGTGGTATTGCTGGATCCATTTTCTAAAATAAATATTATGGCTACTACAAAAAAAATTAAACGCGCCAACGCTAAACAAGTTACTACACCTGCTTCCATGCAGTTTTTAAAAGACTATATCAATACACCCTCTCCTGTTGGGTTTGAGAGTGGTGGACAAAAACTGTGGCTAAATTATATCAAACCATATGTAGATAGCATTTATACAGATCCTTATGGAACAGCCGTTGGTATTATTAACCCGGATGCGCCTTTTAAAGTAGTAATAGAAGCACATGCCGATGAGATCAGCTGGTTTGTAAATTATATTAACGATCAGGGGCTAATTTATTTAAAAAGAAATGGTGGTGTAGATCACCAGATCGCACCGGCTAAAAGAGTATGGATACATGGTAAAAAAGGGCCTGTGAAAGCTGTTTTTGGATGGCCTGCCATACATACCCGTTTGAGTAATCCCGATCAAAAAGAACCGAACCCCAAAATTGAAAATCTATGTTTAGATTGTGGTGCCCGATCTAAAAAAGAAGTAGAAGCCTTAGGCATCCATATAGGCTCTGTAGTAACATACGAAGAAGGTTATGAAGAACTGGCTTACGATTTTTTGATCGGAAGGGCATTCGATAATCGAGTGGGTGGTTTTATGATTGCTGAAGTAGCCCGACTATTAAAAGAGAACAAAAAGAAATTACCGTTCGGATTATATGTAGTGAATGCGGTACAAGAGGAAATCGGTTTGCGCGGAGCCGAGATGATTGCGCGGAGAATAAAACCTGATATTGCTATTATCACAGATGTTACGCATGATACGAATACACCTATGATCAGCAAAATTATTGAAGGAGACATTCAATGTGGAAAAGGGCCATCGCTTGCATATGCCCCTGCCATTCACAATAAGTTATTAAAACTGGTAGAAGACACTGCAGAAAAAAACAAAATACCCATTCAAATGCGTACCCTGAGCAGAAGTACCGGAACCGATACGGATAGCTTTGCTTATGCCAATGATGGATGTCCTTCTGTATTGATTTCTATCCCGTTGAGGTATATGCACACTACGGTTGAAATGTTACATAAGGATGATATCAACAATACCATTCGTTTGATGTATGAAACATTACTAACCCTAAGTCCGAAAACGAATTTAAGTTACCTCTGAGATATGTTATTAAATCGTGTATTTTAGGGGCCTACAGGCCGTAAAAATGCCCTAAGTTTGCAACAATGACTTATACCGAAAATAGACCCTTGAAAATAGCCATTCTCGATCTATATGAAGGACAGGCCAATCAGGGAATGCGTTGTATTCGAGAGATTATTAATCAATGGGGAGAAACTTGTTCCCTCGATGTTCAGTTTGAGGAATTTGAAGTTCGAATAAAACAACAAATCCCTTCTTTGGATTTTGATATCTATATTTCCAGTGGTGGTCCGGGCTCTCCCTTAGAAAGTGAGGGCAGTGAATGGGAAGAAAAATATTTTCAATGGATCTCAGCTGTATCATCATGGAACAATAAAGATCATCACTACCCTAAGAAACATATTTTTTTTATTTGCCATAGTTTCCAATTAGCATCCCGTTATTTTAATATCGGCAAAGTATGTAAGCGCGTATCAACTGCTTTTGGTGTATTCCCAGTTCATATGTTGGAGGAAGGCAAAAACGAATCCGTATTTGATGGCTTGAAAGATCCATTTTATGCAGTGGATAGTAGAGATTTTCAAGTGATCGAGCCGAATATGGATCAGTTATCATCAATTGGCGGCACCATTTTGGCGATTGAAAAAGAACGACCCCATGTTCCTTATGAAAGGGCGATCATGAGTATTCGCTTTACCGCATATTTTATTGGAACACAATTTCACCCGGAAGCAGATGCTATAGGTATGGGGATGTATTTGCAAAGAGAGGATAAAAAAAGAACGGTAATAGAAAATCACGGAGCTGAAAAATGGGCTAGCATGGTTGAGCACTTACAAGATCCTGATAAAATTATGTGGACGTACAATCATATTTTGCCGAATTTCTTGAATCAGGCTATCGGCGAGTTAATCAGTGCTTAAAGCCATCCCGATCTTTTGAATAATATGTACAATAAAACACATAACGATACAGTTACCAGTATAACTGCATAGAATCCATATTGCCATTCCGTTTCCGGGATCACTTTAAAATTCATACCATAGAATCCTGCTACCATAGTTGGTACAGCTATAATAGCTGCCCAACCTGCAAAACGTTTTGACACATCGTTTTGTGAAATGGAAATCAAAGAAAAATTAGCCTCCATAGCGGTATTCAACAGTTCACGCGTATTATCTACCATCTCATTGATCCTTACAACATGATCATAAACGTCGCGAAAGTAAGGTCTGGTTTCTTCAGAAATGCATTTAATATCAAATCTCATGAGACGATTACATATATCAACTAAAGGAGAAATGGCCCTTTTAACCTCTAATAATTCACGCTTCAAATTATAAATCTGCTCAGTTGTTTCTCTACTTGGTTTTTCTTTGAAGGTTTTATCCTCTATGATCTCTAATTCTTTTTCAAACTCATGAACTACCGGAAAATATTGGTCAACAATAAAATCCATCACAGCGTACAAAGCAAAGCCCTGCCCTTTACTTAATAGATCTGGCGTACTTTCACATCTTGTTCTTACATCACTGTAAGAAATTGAATTTCCGTGCCGCACAGTAACGATAAAATTATCTCCAACAAAAAAATGTGTTTCCCCAAAATCTATTTTACAGTCTTTATTCATTTGTGCGGTACGCATTACCACAAATAAGCAATCGCCATACATTTCAGCCTTAGGGCGTTGGTGCGCCCTGTGGGCGTCTTCTACGGCCAGATCATGTAATACAAACTCCTTTTGCACCTTATCTAAAAGCGCTTCTGATGGCTCGTGCAATCCGATCCAAACAAAATGATCGGGGTTCTTCAAAACATGATGTACTTCAGGTAGCTGTACTTCAGCAATACGTTTACCATTAGAATAAGCGGCACAATTAACAATTTCGCCCATGTTTTACTCAATTCACTACAAACTAGTAAAAAACAGCAGAAATAAAAAGTAAATTTTTACCACATATTGGTTACTTTACTATATAAATTAAGGTTATGGTTCCCGCTATCAGATCCGTTTATAATGATACTTTTACCCAAGCCAAATATGCGGCTTATTTAGATGAATTGCATAGTAAGCATCCCGGTGCTATAGAATTTAGGGTAGCAGAAACGCCTATTTTTATTGATCGAAATTTTAAAAATAAAATACTCGATGCTTGTGAGGCGATTGTAGATGTAATTGTAGCGCAGCGTTTTACAGAACTAACGAATAGAGCCATACCCACCTCTGTGGCTGTACCCGGGCATTCCGATCATACCCATTTTATTGCTTTTGATTTTGGCATCTGTAAAAATGAAGCCGGAGAACTAGAACCACAATTAATAGAGATGCAAGGTTTCCCTACCCTATTTGCTTATCAGATTTGGCACGATATGGTTACGCGAAAACATTTTTCTATACCGGAAAATTATAGTACTTACTTAAACGGATTTACGCCCGAAACCTATACTACACTTTTACAGAAAATCATCCTTGGAAAACATCTCCCCGAAGAAGTTATTCTGCTCGAAATATTGCCTCATCAGCAGAAAACAAGGATTGACTTTTATTGTACCCAAGATTATATCGGCATTCCCATTATCTGTTTAACAGAACTCATCAAGAAAGAAAATCAATTATTTTATAAGCAAGGAGATCAACTTATCCGGATCAAGCGGATATATAACCGTATCATTTTTGATGATCTGCGACAACAAGAGCCTGATCTTCAAGAAAAAGGAAAAATTTTGCAGGAAGATTTGGATGTTGAATGGGTACCACACCCTAATTGGTTTTATAGAATTAGTAAGTATACTTTACCGTTTATCGATCATCCTTATGTGCCACCAACACAGTTTCTGCACCAAATAAAAACGGTACCGGCTGATTTAGAAAACTATGTGCTGAAACCCTTATTTTCTTTTGCCGGACAGGGGGTAGTGATCGATGTTACACCTGCTGATATTGCTGCAGTAAAAGACCCCGAAAATTGGATACTACAAAAAAAAGTAAACTATGCCCCTGCTGTTGAAACACCGGATGAACCCGCCAAAGCAGAAATTCGCATATTTTATTTTTGGGAAGAGGGCGCGAAGCGCCCGATAGCTACGAATAACTTAGCTCGTTTAAGCAAAGGAAAAATGATTGGCGTAAGATATAATAAAGATAAAGAATGGGTAGGTGGAAGTTTGGCCTACTTTGAACAATGATTATTGTAATAATCCAATCAGCACATTTAACTGGCTTACCGAATTAAATGCATGTAAAATAATTCTTAGTCTTTCCTCACCTTTTGGTACTGTTGGATATAGTATGGGCCTCACATCCATACCTGCTTCTTGCAATTGAGCCGCTACTGCTTTAACAGCAGCATTACCCGGGATAACAACACCCTGTATCGCTGTGTTAGAATTGATTTTAGGATATCGAATAGGCGCATGCTGAAAATGTTTGACCAAAGAAGCCAAATGTGCCCGCTCAACATCCATGGTAGGGAATAATTGGTAACTGGCTTTAATGGCTGCCACAGATTGAGAAGGCAAAGAAGTTGTATACATCAAACTTCTTGAAAAATTGATCAGATAGTTTTTAAGCGTATGACTACCTAACACAATAGCGCCATGACAACCCAACGCTTTCCCAAAAGTATGTACCCGGGCAAAAATATTTTCCTCGCAATTGTGAAGTTGTACAAGTCCTTCTCCCCTATTCCCTACAATGCCGGTTGCATGTGCCTCATCAATAATTAGATGGGCATCATATCTTTTAGCTAAAGCTACAAGTTCTGTAATATCACAACTATCCCCATCCATACTAAATAAAGACTCTGTAACGATAAAGCAATTACCACCTGTACGGAGTTGTAATTTTCTTTCAATATCTTCCAGATCATTATGCTTGAAAGCAAAAGCTTGTGCTTTAGCAAGAACAATACCATCTCGTAAAGATGCATGCGATAACTGATCGTATAAAATAATGTCTGATCTATTGGCAATAGCTGATAGTAACCCAATATTCGCATCGTAGCCAGAGTTGTAAATAATACCCGCTTGGGCATTATGAAACTTCGAAACTATTTGTTCAGTTTCCTCGATCAAATCATAATTACCTGCTAATAATCTTGACCCCCCTGAACCGGTATCCAGCGTAAGATCGGTATGTTGCAATAACCGTTTGGTAGCAATCCCCAAATAATCATTTGAGCAGAAATCAACTCCCTCCTTTTTTTTGGTCAGCACTCTCAAAGCATTTGCAGCTACCCGTTCTGACAATCTTTTTTCCAGAAAGCTATCGTTATACATGTTTCAAAACTACTTAAATCATCCTATCATTGCAGCATCAATCAAGCTTTATGTCAGCAGCCTTATCAACAGATACAAAAAATATTCTCGGACTCCGTTTACCCACCGATCCTCGTTGGGTAGATCTAACTACCATTTCGTTAGAAGCTATTCTTACCGATCATGCTTATTGTGAGCAAAAAGCCGCTTTAACCTGTATTTCACTAATTCAGCGTTATTCAGACAAGGTTGAACTAGTGGCGGCTCTTGCGCCCATTGTTACTGAAGAATGGGGGCATTTCAGATTGGTACTTGCCGAACTGAATAAACGGGGCTTATCATTAGGCAAACAGCGTAAAGATATTTACGTAAATAAGTTATTGGAGTTTCAAAAGAAAGGCGGACATATAGACGATCGAATGTTGGATCAATTATTAACCATGGCACTTATTGAAGCCAGGAGTTGTGAACGATTTAAAAGACTAAGTGAAGGGCTACCAGACATCTATTTACGGAAATTCTACAGAAAATTCATGGAGAGCGAAGCCGGACATTATACTCTTTTTATCAATTTAGCAGATACTTATTTACCTAAACCAAAAGTTAGAAAACGCTGGCAGGAATGGTTACAGTATGAGATAGACATCATGAAAGCAATAGAACTACGCGGCGATAGGATACATTAATAAAAAAAAGCCTACTCTTATGAGTAGGCTTTTTCATGTATGAAGGAATTTACTATAATTCTTGTACCCTGAATTCTACACGACGATTCTGTGCTTTTCCTTTGGCAGTTTTATTATCAGCAATTGGTTTGCTGCTACCA
>JAIEQT010000293.1 GCA_019747455.1 Chitinophagaceae bacterium
AGTAAAACCTCGGTACATGCACGGCATTACTACAGATCGTGCGCCAATTTGCTTAGCGTGCCTAGGCATGAAATCAAAACCTCTATCCAGATTTTTTACGGTTGGATTCCTATCTATTTTACCGTCTGGAGAGAGTGTTTGATCTGTTAATACAGTAGTTCGCTTGTCTTGCATGTTAAATAAAAAGTGCAATTGCGCTCCTGCATTTACCAATCCATACCCAATATAATTATCAGTATTATCATCGTACTGAGATTTTCTTATCACATTGCTCCATTCCATTTTTCCATCTGGTTCAAACGAAATAATGGCAATGTTATCTGCGTAATATCTCGTAATATTATTATTGTTTCCGAATGAGTTAAAACCATTTCCCCAACCATATCCGCCATAGCTTCCCCAAGGATATAACCCAATAGGAGAATTCCAAGCGTAAAAGTCGAGCGGCCCCCCCATCATACCAAAACCGCCATAGGGGCTAATAAAAGGAGATCGGTTCATATAATCCCATCTATTAAAAGAGTTACCCCTCGAAGTAACATAAGCTGATTCTGCAATAATCATAAAACCACCATCTTTTCGTAGAATAATATTTTTTAAATAAAATTCATTGAAAGCGGCTTTTAAATTCTCTTCAGCCCTAACCTCCTCCCTAAATTCATTACTGAATGTGGTAGTACTATTCAATAATTGCTTATTTGTTTCTCTATCCCACAATACATAGTATAAACCATCTACATTCCCTTTACGCATCTTACTAAAAAAAGAGCAGATAAGATAATGCTTGTTTTTATTATCAATTTTTACTCTGGTATCATCTAAAAAAATATTGGCCACTTTTACTTCTGAAATATCCGGTGAAATACGCCCGGCCTTTCTTATCACCAGGCTCACTTTCGTGATATTATCATTTTGTCCGGTTCCTGACTCTCTCAAACAAATAAGGGTTCCTTCATTATCTATTCCGAATTCTCCCAAAAAGTCGTTTCTTTCAGGCATAGCAATCGGCATTCTAACTTTCTCTATTAATTGTAGTTCTTTATCAAACAAACTAGAAGTTACAATATGTTCCTTATCACTTTTTGTACTGATTTTCAAAGCCATGATACGCTGCTTATCTTCACTAAATAAGTAGGTATATATCCTACTACTAACGGTATAGTTGATGCCATTGGTAGTATCTAATTGTATGGGATCACCTATTTTCTTACCATTTCCATCAACTTTAGCAGCCATCGCATACACCACATTTTTAAGTTGGTATTGATAGAATAAGTACATAAAGTCTCCATAATTCAAGAACTCGGTACTAAGCACTTTAGCTCTTTCAGGGAAGAAGTCGACTTTTACTTTTTCGATCAACTTCATATCGGTATTGTAAACCGAAAACTGATGAATGTCGCGCGTGTTCTTATGAATCAGCACATTTCCCCCTACCTTACCGATAATCTCGAAACTGAGGGTACGCGGGTCATCTCTATCAGGATCAGAAATAACTATCTCTTGAGCTTTCAGGCCACTGTTAATCAGTAATATACCTATCAGGCAATAAAAAAAATGCTTCATTGGGGCAAGTTCTTTGTCGCCATAAAGGTACACCAATGATGTTTATGCTGGTATTCAATTTACACATACATTTGTTAAGGATATTAACTACAGTTCGCGTGGGTAAAAACTTCAACAAAGCCAGTACTGCCGGCTTCATCATTGCACTAGGTATCATTTATGGCGATATCGGAACCTCTCCACTTTATGTTCTGAATGAAATTATTGCCGAAAAAGCTATTTCGGAAAGTTTGATTGTTGGGGCATTATCTTGTATTATCTGGACCCTCACCCTGCAAACAACCGTTAAATATGTGATCCTAACCTTAAAAGCAGATAATAGAGGAGAAGGCGGTATTTTTAGTTTATATGCGTTAGTGAGAAGAAGAAGAAAATGGCTGGTTATTCCTGCCATGCTGGGGGGTGCTGCTTTGTTGGCTGATGGTATCATTACCCCACCTATCACCGTTACCTCTGCTATTGAGGGGCTCCGGCAATTACCAACTTTAAAAAATATTCATCAGAATACCATTATCACTATAGTTCTTAGCATTATCACCATATTATTTGTAGTACAGCAATTCGGAACAGCCTCTATAGGTAAGTTTTTTGGACCGATGATGACACTCTGGTTCACCATGCTGGCTATTTTAGGGTGCTCTCACCTATTGGATGATATTCATGTTTTCAAAGCGTTGAGTCCACACTACGCTATCGAATTGCTCACCACCTACCCTAAAGGTTTCTGGTTATTAGGAGCTGTGTTTTTATGTACTACCGGTGCCGAAGCATTATATAGTGATTTAGGACATTGTGGCCGAGGTAATATTCGCGTGTCGTGGATATTTGTGAAAATCTGTTTGATCCTTAATTATTTGGGGCAGGGAGCCTGGCTCATGGCTAATTATAAGAATCAAATTATCCCACCTCAAATGATGGCAGATGGGTTTAATCCCTTTATAGGTATCATGCCTGCCTGGTTTAAATTAGCAGGTATTATCATTGCAACGATCGCTGCAGTAATTGCAAGCCAGGCATTAATCTCAGGCTCTTTTACTTTGATCAGCGAAGCCATGCGTTTGAACCTATGGCCCAAAATGAAAATTAATTATCCTACAGAAGAAAAAGGGCAATTATATATTCCAGGAATCAGTTTACTACTTTATGTTGGATGTGTTGGCATTGTGCTCTATTTCCAAAAATCAGCAAACATGGGAGCAGCTTATGGTTTAGCGATTACCATTTGTATGATCAGTACGTCCATTTTATTTGCTAACTACCTGGTAAGCAAAAGGGTTTTTCCCGGTTGGATTTATTTATATTTATTGGTATATCTCGCGATAGAATCTTCTTTCCTTATCGCTAATCTGCAAAAATTTCTTCATGGCGGTTATGTAACGCTGATAGTAGGTGGCGCTTTATTTGCCGTAATGTATGTATGGTTCCGAAGCCGTAAAATTAAAAATAGATATGTAGAATTCGTTCGTTTAGAACATTATATACACATGATCCAGGAATTGAGTAATGATAAAACAATCCCAAAATACGCTACGCACCTCGTGTATATGACCAGTGCCAACAATCCCAATGAAATAGAACATAAAATCATTTATTCCATTTTAAATAAAAAACCAAAAAGAGCAGATATATACTGGTTTGTGCATGTAGATGTAGTAGATGATCCATACACTTGTGAATACTCCGTAGAACATATTATCCCAAATGATATTATTCGGGTTGAATTTAAAGTTGGTTTTAGAGTGGAGCAGCGTATTAATCTCATGTTTAGAAAAGTGGTTGAAGAATTAGTAAAGAATAAAGAAGTGAATATTACCAGCCGTTATGAGAGTTTAGAAAAAAATAATATTGTTGGCGACTTCCAATTTATAGTACTAGAGAAATACCTTAGTCAGGATAATGAACTGCCTATAATTGAAAGAATTATTATGAAAATTTACTTCTGGCTTAAAGAAATTTCTTTAGGTGAAGAACGTGGTTTTGGTCTTGACCCAAGCAATGTAACAGTTGAAAAATTTCCATTAATAGTAGCTCCTGTTTCTAAATTAAACCTAAAAAGGGTTTTTCCGGAAGAAGGTTATAACTAAACTTGGTAATCCTTATAAAAAAGCAGAACTTAACGGGCAGCAAAAACGGCGTGCTTGTCAACTACCATTATCTATATTATCCTAGGCTATTTAGCCATCATACTCATTGCCTATCTAGTGCAAGAGAAATTAATTTTCAAACCGGAGAAGCTACCGCAAAACTTTGAATATAAATATGATGCCCCTTTTGAGGAACTTTTTTTTGATATTGCTCCCGGGGTTCGCATTAATGGCTTGCATTTCTATGTGCCGGAGCCTAAGGGTTTGATTTTATATTTTCATGGAAACTCCAGAAGTATTAAAGGCTGGGCTAAATATGCGCGCGATTTTTACCGCTATCAATATGATGTTGTATTGGTAGATTATAGAGGGTTTGGTAAAAGTACCGGCAAGCGAAGTGAGAAAGAAATGTTGGCAGATATGCAGTATGTATATGATCATCTAAAAAGTAAATACGTTGAAGATCATATATTGGTATATGGAAGAAGTTTAGGAAGTGGATTTGCTACAAAAGTAGCTGCCGACAATAATCCTCGATATCTTATTTTGGATGCCCCTTATTTTAGTTTTTTAAGAGTGGCGAAGCGATATACACCTTTTATTCCGCATAAACTTACCCTTCGTTTTAAGTTACAGACCGATCAATGGATACAAAAAGTAAAATGCCATACCTATATTATTCACGGAACTAAAGATTGGCTCATACCCATTAAACATAGCCAAAGTTTACGCGCTTTCAATCCACATAAAATTACGCTGATCACGATACACGGAGGCGGACATAATAACCTGCCTTCTTTCCCCGAGTATCATAACTTTATTCGAGATATATTGAAGTATTGACAAACACTTACCTTTGATAAGTGAAAAATAAACTTCTTTTAAGTTTAAAAGTTATATTGATACTCTACGCTTTAATAGGTATCATTTTTTATTCTTTTCAGCGAAAATTTTTATTCCAAGCTACGGCAATTCCAAGTGATAGTACTTATACATTTCAGACTCCTTATAAAGAGCAGTATATTCAATTCGATTCAGCTACAAAGCTTGATATTATTCAATTTCAGCCCGTTGATACCCCCAGCGGAATTGTATTGTATTTCCATGGAAACAGAGATAATATTGGCCACTATGCGCAATTTGCGCCGAATTTTACCAAAATGGGATATGAAACCTGGATGATCGACTACCCGGGCTATGGAAAATCTACCGGTGAACTAACGGAGGATGGATTGTATGAATTGGCATTACAATTATATAAATTGGCCCGTAAAAAATATGAGCCGAATGAAATCATCATTTATGGTAAATCTATTGGTACCGGTATTGCTACGCAACTGGCATCCATCCGCGATTGTAAGCAACTCATTTTAGAAACACCTTATTATAGCATCCCCAGTATGCTACATAATTATTTATGGATGTATCCTCTACATCAATTGCTTCATTATAAACTTCCAACTCACGCCTATCTACCAAAAGTAACAGCTCCTGTAACTATTTTTCATGGTACAGCAGACGAGCTTATTAACTATAAGAATGCCCTTGCATTAAAAAAGTTATTAAAACCAACAGATCATTTTATCACAATTGAAGGTGGTAAACATAATAATTTGAATGAATTTCCTTTGATGCAAGTGACATTGAAGGAATTGTTAAAATAAATACGTTTACTTTAAACGCAAAGGCGCAAAGGCACTAAGAAGGAACCAATTCTTTGCGGCTTAGCGACTTGGCGATTACATTTCTTTTAACGTAACGCGTTTCCCAACCTCTAAAGCCACAGTGGCTCCAACCTTCAATGGCACATTCTCAGCACCATGACTTACAGGAAAACCAAAACAAATAGGAAAGTGATACTCCTCTGTTAATCGAAGTACCATTTCCGCCACCGTTTCGCCAAATACGCGGGGATTATCTTTTAAATCCGTAAAACCACCAATGATGAGTCCGGCTAAGTTTTTTAAAACGCCAGCCCTCTGCAATTGTAACAACATTCGATCTATATGATAGAGATATTCTCCTAAATCTTCTATAAACAAAATTTTACCTTTTGTTTTATACGCAGAATCAGTACCTAATAAATGTACAATGAGTGATAAATTTCCTCCTATTAACTCGCCTATCGCTTTTCCCTTTTTATTAACCTTATTTCCTTTTAGCTTATACATCATACCGTGCCCCTTTAAAACCTTACGGATCATATCAACATAATCCGCTTGCAAAGGATCGTTGAAAGCATTAGCCATAGAAGCATGTAAAGTAGTAATGCCAACGTTTCGATTAATATGGGCATGTAATACCGTGATATCGCTAAAACCAATAATCCATTTGGGAGTTTTTCTAAGTTTTTTAAAATCTAATTCATCAATAATTCTACTCACACCATAGCCCCCTCTACCGCATAGTATGGCTTTGATGGAAGAGTCATCTAACATAGCTTGCAATTCATCTCTTCTTTCTTCATCTGAACCACTAAAATAATTTTTAGATTTACTACCCACTGTTTTTCCCACCATCACTTCAAATCCCCAATCCTGTAAAGTTTTGATACATTTTTCTACTTTCTTAGCTTCCATATAACCTGCTGGGCATGTAATGCCTATGGTATCACCTTTTTTAAGGTACGGAGGAATACGATTCATCTATTATTTTATTTCAGTTAAACTAGATTGTTCTTGTGTTACCACTAATTGATGTTGCACACCACATTTTAAAGCTACATTATTCTTTTGGTGCCCTACCGGAAAATCAAAACAAACCGGGTAATTAAAAGCTCCTACTTTTTCCATCACAATACTATACACATCTTTACCAAAAGGAGAATCGGGCGTATCAGGTTTAATACTTGTAAAACTACCTACGATCAAGCCTTGTAGCTTATTGAGTTTACCCGATCTCAGTAAATTACAAAACATTCGATCGATATTATATAATGGTTCACTCACATCTTCAACGAATAATATTTTGCCGGCTGTATCCGGAGAAGAAATTGAGCCCGACATATTCTCTAATATCTTCAGGTTACCACCAATTAATTCTCCTTTTGCCTCTCCTACCCTATTGAAAGTTGAAGAGGCAATCGAATAGTACAAAGGTTCTCCTAATAAAGCTTTACGAATAGTATCTAACGCAGCCATTTGAACAGGATCAGCCCCTGAAATATCTTTGGGAAAAGAACCACACATTTTTGAATGGATGCTGGCCGTTTTACATACCCGATTCAAATGTGCATGAAAAACAGTAATATCACTAAAGCCAATGATCCATTTAGGCTTTTTTTTAAAGTTGGTAAAATCCAATAAATCAATCATTCTGACCGAGCCATAACCACCGGTTGCACACATAATGGCCTTTATTGCTTCATTATCAAGCATAGCTTGAAAGTCCTTTGCTCTTTCCTCATCTGTACCCCCAAAAGTATTATTTCTTTTACCTACCGTTTCTCCCAAAATAACGGTAAACCCCCATTGCTGCAGTTGAAATACTGCAGGTGCTACATCTTCTTTAGTGGCAAAACCAGCAGGACAAACAATACCAATCGTATCACCGGCTTTAAGATCCGGCGGTATTGTTAGCTTATTCTTTTTGGATTGTGCACTTGCTTTAAAAGCCAATGGAATAAGTCCTAAACTACTCAATTGTATAAAAGATTTCCGCTCCATAACCCAAAGTACTAAATGCCTATTATTTACCCAAAAAGGGTTGTTAACGTGGCTTTGCTTATTTTTACAGCCCAGATTATGAAACAAGAAACAAAGAGATACCTCATTACCGCAGCATTACCCTATGCCAATGGTTTGAAACATATTGGTCACCTTGCCGGTGCCTATTTACCAGCAGATACCTATGTACGTTATTTACGTGCTCAGAAAAGAGATGTAGTATTTGTTTGTGGAAGTGATGAGCATGGAACTGCTATTCCGATTCAGGCTGCTAAAGAAGGAATTACGTCGCAGGAAATGATTGATAAATATCATCCTATCATCGCTCAGAATTTTGCTGATCTTGGTATTTCCTTTGATATCTATCATAGAACAAGTGCTCCGATTCACCACGAAACAGCAAGGGCTTTTTTTGAGAAATTGAATAATGCTGGTGAGCTAATTACGAAAGAATCAGAACAATATTTTGATGAAGCTGCCAATAGTTTTTTAGCCGATAGATATATAAAAGGCACTTGCCCCAATTGTAGTAATCCGGGTGCTTATGGTGACCAATGCGAAAATTGTGGAAAGAGTTTGAGTCCTGATGAATTAATAAATCCGGTGAGTACGCTCAGTGGCAATGCGCCTATTAAAAAAAATACAACACATTGGTATTTACCTTTAGATAAACATGAAAGTTTTTTGAAGGAATGGATTGTTGGTGAGCATGGAAACGATTGGCGATCGAACGTAGTTGGACAATGTAAAAGCTGGATAGACGGGGGTTTGCAGCCGCGGGCTGTTACGCGTGATTTAGATTGGGGAGTGAAACTTCCTTCCAACGTAAAAGGTGGTGAAGGAAAAGTTTTATATGTATGGTTTGATGCACCCATCGGATATATTAGTGCCACCAAACAATGGGCATTAGATAATGGAAAAGATTGGAGACCCTATTGGGAAGATGCAGGTACCAAGATGGTTCATTTTATTGGAAAAGATAATATTGTATTTCACTGTATTATTTTCCCCGTAATGCTAAAATTATATGGTAATATTTTACCCGATAATGTACCGGCAAACGAGTTCATGAATTTGGAGGGAGATAAAATGAGTACCAGTAGAAACTGGAAGCTAGAGATGCAGGATTATATTGATGATTTTATAAAGCCGGAAAATGGCGGCACTCAAATGGCTGATGTGTTGCGCTATTATCTCACGCAAATTGCACCGGAGAGTAAAGACAGCGAGTTTACCTGGAAGGGTTTTCAAGACGCCAACAATAGCGAGTTGGTAAGCATTTTTGGAAACTTTATCAATCGTAGTTTGGTATTAATGCATAAGCTTTGTAAGGGTAAAGTTCCACCATTACATACAACTATACTCGATGATCTAGATCGGGCAACAATAGAAGCGATTAGTGCAGCGAAAGATAGGATCACTCATTTACTGGAGGAATATAAATTCAGAGATGCCCTTTTTGAAGTGATAAACTTGGCTCGTACCGGAAATCAATACATGCAGAAGAAGGAGCCGTGGATTATAGCGAAGAGACAGACGGTAGACGGTGAACTATTGACCGTAGATCAGCAGTTGATCGATAATTGTTTGCATATTTGTTTACAGTTAACAGCTAACCTTGCTATTCTTATCAATCCGTTCCTTCCCTTTACCGCTAAGAAAATTTGTTATTTATTAAAAGTGGTTGATAAGATATTGGATTGGGAGAATGCGGGTAGTATGAAACTATTGAGTGTAGGATACAGTCTTCGAGCTCCGGAATTATTATTTAGAAAAATTGAAAATGAAGAAATAGAAAAACAAGTGGAGAAGTTAAAAACAGCGAGTGAAGCCAAAGGTCAGGAGTTACGGGATACGGGTTCCGAGATACGAGTTAGTGATATTAAAATTAAAAATGAGATTCAGTTTGATGATTTTGCAAAGATCGATTTGAAAGTGGGTACCATAGTATCAGCAAAAAAAGTAGAGAAAGCAGATAAGCTCTTACAACTACAGATTGATTTAGGTTTTGAAACAAGAACAATCGTTTCTGGAATTGCAATGCATTTTAAACCGGAAGAGATTATTGGTAAACAGGTTACTGTGGTTGTTAATTTAGCCCCTCGTAAAATGAGGGGAATTGAAAGTAATGGTATGATACTGATGGCGGAAGATGCTTCCGGAAAATTATATTTCATTCAGCCTTCCACTACTATCGATAATGGAAGTGGTATTAGTTAACGAGCAATAAAAGGTTGTGCATGGATAGCTTGGTATGCAGTAAATAAAACAAAAAGAAACCAAATTGCAGAAACAAGATGAACGTAAAAAATTGCTCTTTTCGTATCACTAACTTTCTTACTAATGAAATAGCCTGCTAAGGGAATAATTTGCAGCGCATGCATCCCAAAAAAATGAGCTACACGCAAATCACCGAATAGGGTACTCCAATTCAATATGGGTAATCCTACCCCTCCCATTTCGCCTCCTACATTATGAGAATTAACCGCGCTCATATATCCTCCAAAAAAACTGAATATAACAAAAAGAAGAAGTCCGAGTTGAATCGATCTCGCATAAGATTTATTAATCGAAAACTGTTTTTGTTGAAAAAAACGAATGGTTAATATTAATGTGGAAGTTGTAAGCCAAACAATAAAAACACCCATTAGGCCATATAGGACACCTCCGGCTAAGTCTAACTGATTAAAGTGAGAGCGGGTACCTCGAAAAGCTTGTATAGCAATCACACTATTTTCAAAACTCATTACAAAAACAGCAAGCAAAGAAAGTTTTTTTACGCTAGCTTTATTTTCTACATAATACAATAGCCAAGATAGCGTAAGTAAATAGATACCTGTACTTAAGAAAAATTTAATTGGTTTGATCATGGCATTTACGCCCAGAATTACTGTAGTATCAAAAAAAGCGTAGATAGATAATAAAAACGCACAGCCCAGAAAAATAAAACCTGTAGTACTGGTTAGTTTATTTCTATGAAAAAGTTCTTTAATCATGCGCCTGCAAAGATTTTTTTTTGATGGTATTTACTACGATGAACAATACATATCCGATAGGCCCGAACATAAAACAAAAGGGCAGGACAAGTGTATACAACCATCTAGATATACCCGCCGCTATTGATCTACGAACAATATAAGCGCCTACAAATAGATCAAAGGCTAAATAATGGAGCCAACCTGCGGTAACAGCGGTATCGTCTTGAAAAAGTACTTTCACATTTGCAAGTGTACTGAAACTATCGGGCTTAAAGTTGCCAATACCTTGTATAATGAGAATGGTATACACAACTGCTAATAGCAATATGATACCGTTTAAAATAAAAGCTTGGCTATACTTCCATGTTGGCAGAAAAACAAGGAGAATCCACCCCAACAAAACGAAACTACTAGCTAGTGAAAAAATCGTAGCCATGGTCATATACTAAGGTTTATTATCATAACTAACACATTCTTTTAATTCTTTGTCGGAATAAGCTATTTTATATTGTTTGAGTACATCATCCGGTACGCCGTTCCATTGATTAGGAACATTGCCTTTGTAGTCTAAGTCTTTAACACCTATTTCTGAAGTATAAAAGCCGGTTGTTACCAAATCGCGCATACGATTAAAAAAAGCTACGCCTTGTGCTAATTCTTTTTTCGCTTTCTCAGGATAGGCAATACTATCTACCACTTCAATTTGTTCATTGTTATTGCAAGCGGTAAATGTTTTATTATATAACTTCAAACAGTGTAAATCAAGCCAACGAAGTCCGCCTCTTAAGGGTGTTTGATGAGAAGGCATATCTTTTACAATAAACTCAATAAAATCAGGAACTTTTGCATCAGTAGCACTTCCACTAATATCGTCTTTTGGAATAATGATATCAGATAAAACAGTGATTGTTGCCATTTCTTCTTTTGTAAAGAAGTTAGGTTCTGTTTTTTGTTTAACAGCATGATCTTTTTCCTCTTGCATACGATCCGCATCAATTGAAACATCTGCTCCATTAGCAATTGCTTTTTTATCGGCATTGGTACAGGCTTCCACCAATACGCCGGCACCAACAGATCCTATCAAAAGCGTTTTGAGTGATTTTCTTCTGTCCATATTTATAGATTTTGCTTTTTCATTTGATCAATGATATATTCACTGGCGCGCATACTTAGTGCTAATATCGTCCAGGTAATATTTTTATCGGCTTGTGATACAAACTGACTTCCATCAACACAGAACAGCGTTTTGCAATCATGAGCCTGGCTCCATTTATTTAATGCCGATGTTTTTTTATCATTACCCATACGTACGGTTCCGGCTTCATGAATTATATTTCCGGGATTAGATAAGCCATAATTATTAGAGGCATCATCATCACCTCCCCAGGTAATTACAGCACCCATTTCGTGCATAATTTCTTTGAAGGTTTCCTTCATGTGTTTAGCCTGTTTTATCTCATAATCAGAATGACGGGTATTAAATCGTAATACCGGAATACCATATTTATCAACTACATTCGGATCGATTTCACAGAAATTTTTTATATCAGGTACAGATTCTCCTCTACCTGCCATACCTACTCCTGCTCCGTAGAAAAATCGAACATCTTCTTTGAGCGATGCACCGTAACCACCTGCTTCTTTCTTCTTCCCATTCACTAAATATTTTCCGTTCATACCTTGCATACCCATGCCGAATCCATAGGCCGGCTGACTCATCCCGCCCCAATATTCAATATGATAGCCGCGGGGGAAATCTAATTTTTTATTATCGAGCCACCAAGGTGTGTATACATGCATTCCTCCTACTCCA
>JAIEQT010000145.1 GCA_019747455.1 Chitinophagaceae bacterium
GGTGATATGCCCGAGTACAGGATCATAAGTAAGGGTTTGCATCATTTTTTTATCGGCAATAAAAGCACCCAGTGGCATACCGCCACCCAATGCCTTTCCCAATAATAAAATATCAGGCGCTATCTCCATTTGCTCAAAAGCCCATAAGCTGCCCGTTCTGCCAAATCCGGCTTGTATTTCATCGAGAATCAATAACACACAATGTGTATCGCATTTTTTTCGTACTGCCTGTAACCAGTTTTTATCAGGAATGGTAATCCCACTTTCGGCCTGAACGGTTTCTAATATTACACAAGCTGTATGGCTGTCTATGGCATCAATTAAATCTTGACTATTATAAGCATACTGAAAAGTATCGGGTAATAAAGGACGGAAAGATTGCTTATAATATTCATCCCCCATTACACTCAGCGCCCCTTGGGTACTACCATGATAGGCATTTTTGGCAGTTATAATTTTAGTTCTTGCTGTGATTCTTTTCGCCAATTTCATGGCTCCCTCCGTAGCTTCTGCTCCACTATTTGTGAAGTAAACACAATTCAAAGTAGGCGGAAGATGATCTGTTAAAAGTTTAGCATATGCCACTTGCGGTTGTTCGATAAACTCTCCATATACAATGGTATGCATATAGGCCGATGCTTGCTCCTGAACCGCTTTTACTACCAATGGATGCGAGTGCCCGATATTGGCTACACTAAAACCTGAAATACCATCGATATACTGCTTACCCATTGTATCATATAGGTATACACCTGAAGCGCTTACAATTTCCACACCAATAGGTTTGGGGGATGTTTGCGCCACATGTTGTAAGAATAATTGTCGGTAGTTCACCCTTCAAAGTTACGGGATTCGGGTTTCGGGATTCGAGTGGGCTTAACAATTGGAATGGCTGTTTAATTATCCTACATATTTTGCTATTTTTACAAATAAGATTCTTCATAACCCGTAACCCGTAACCCGTAACCCGTAACCCGTAACCCGTAACCCGTAACCCATGCCCACCATACTTCCCGTACTAGGTAAACATCCACAATTTGGCAACGACTGTTTTATTGCTCCCAATGCTACTGTGGTGGGAGATGTAATTATGGGTAATGAATGTAGTGTATGGTTTAATACGGTGATTAGGGGTGATGTGCATTATATCAGAATCGGCCATAAAGTAAATATCCAGGATGGCGCTGTAATACATTGTACCTATCAAAAAAATCCTACTGAGATCGGAAATAATGTTTCTATCGGACATAATGCCCTTGTTCATGGATGCACACTACATGATAATGTACTGATCGGCATGGGAGCTATTGTAATGGATCGATGCGTAGTACATTCTAATTCTATCATTGCTGCCGGAGCCGTAGTATTAGAAGGAACGGTAGTAGAAGCAGGAAGTATTTATGCAGGCATCCCCGCTAAAAAAGTAAAAGATATTTCTAAGGAACTCATTAGCGGTGAAATAGATAGGATCGCTAATAATTATGTTCAATATGCTTCTTGGTTCAGTGATTATAATCACAATTTTATCAAATAAAGAAGCTCTTTTTACGTTATAATAGTACCAACCTATACACCTGTTATGCGCAAATTAACTTTACTGCTATTTTTAGCAATATTTGGCCTCAGTTCTTGCAAGCTTTTAGGAATTGGTAAGAATGGGTCTGGTAAGGATTCAAAACAAGAAGGTGGATGCCCAACAAATGGCAAAAATGTGGGTGCGGAAAAATTATTAAGCGATAATAAAGCAGCGGTTAAAGCGCCGAAATATACTAAGGGCAAGCAACTGATTTACTAATACAAATTTTCTTCAATCGTATCTTTTATAGTAAGATAGCTAACATATCTTTCCTCTGAAATACGTCCGGCTCCAACTGCTTGCTTTACAGCACAGCCCGGCTCATTATAGTGCATACAATTATTAAACTGACAATCATTTAATACTTTTCGCATCTCCGGAAAATAGTGCGACAGTTCTTGCTTTGAAACAGCTGTTACACCGAGCTCCCGAATACCGGGTGTATCAATCACTTTACTAAATGCATCAATATCAAACATCTCAGCAAACGTAGTGGTATGCATACCCTTACCACTCCAATTACTTACTTCCTGTGTACGTAACGCAAAATCTGGGAAAAGCGCATTAATTAAAGTTGATTTACCAACTCCGCTATGTCCACTCAAGAGGGTTGTTTTTCCCTTCAGCTTATCCCTAACTGCTTCCAACCCCTCTCCTTTCTCTACGCTCGTAAGCAAAACATCGTAACCAATACTGGTATATATTTCATGATATCGTTCGTATTGCAGCATCTCCTTCTCCTTATAAATATCTGCTTTATTAAAAATTAGCACGGCAGGAACATGAAACGATTCACAAGCAATTAAAAAACGATCTATGAATCCTAATGAGGTTTTTGGAGATTTTAGGGTAGCAAATAAAAAGCTTTGATCAATATTCGACGCAATGATATGATGCTGCCGTTTATTATGGGGCGATATCCGCGCAACATAATTACGCCTGTCAAGAATTTCCGCTATAAGCGCAGATGCTTCCTCTGTATTTTCAAAGGAAATATCTACCTCATCTCCAACAGCTATCGGATTTGTAGAAGTTATACCATCTATTTTGAAAATTCCTTTTATACGGGCATTATGAAATTGTCCATCGGTGGTTTTTACAACATACCAACTACCCGTAGATTTGTATACAATTGCTCTCACAGATGATGAAGATAAAGCCTTTTTCAGCCTCTTCTAACTAATTTTTGCTAAATATTAACCACTATCGAGCATGATAAAATCAATATCTTTGACATATGGCGAAATACGCACACGATGATATTGTTCCTTTTGAAGCCAGCACACTCGATAAAAAGGAACAAGTGGCAGATATGTTCAACAGTATTGCTTTTAGATATGATTTTCTGAATCGTTTCTTAAGTGCGGGTATTGATATTAACTGGCGCAAGAAAGCCATCAAAGAATTAGCTGCTCTTCAGCCAAAAATAATACTCGATGTAGCTACTGGTACTGCAGATGTAGCGCTACTCACACAGAAAATACTGAAGCCTAAAAAAATTATAGGTATCGATATTTCACCAGGAATGTTAGATGTAGGTAGAACAAAAATTGCAGCTGCCAATCTTCAGGAAACAATTGAGTTAACAGAGGCTGATAGCGCTACTATTCCTTTTGCAGAAAACTACTTCGATGCCATTACTGTTGCTTTTGGCGTACGAAATTTTCAACACCTAGAAAAAGGAATGGCTGAGATGTATCGTGTATTAAAACCAGGAGGCAAACTGGTAGTACTTGAATTTTCAAAACCAACTACAACAGGTTTCAAACAATTCTATAATCTCTACATGGATTTTATAACCCCTTCTATTGGTAAAGTATTTTCAAACAATAAGGCTGCCTATGCTTATCTTAACAAAAGCGTACAAGCGTTTCCCGAAGGGCTCACTTTTTTAAATATCATGAATGAAGCAGGATTTACCCAAACTTATTTGAAAAAACTTAGTTTCGGAATATGCACGATATACTGCGGAAGCAAATAATCCTGCTTTTATCGGTGCTATTAGGCATTGTTTTTTCAGCAAATGCACAAAAACAATTGTATCGTCTTCAACGAGAGGATCAGTTGTATTATTTTGGCATTACGCTGGGATATAACAGTTCTTATTTGCATCAGGTAAAATCAAATACTTTTCTGGCCAGTGATAGCATTCTTACTGCTGAGCCGGGCTCTAGTGGAGGTATTGCCATGGGCTTATTAGCTACTGCCCGATTAACAGACCATTTTCAGTTGCGTGTAAATCCACAACTCATTATCGGAGGTGCCAAAACAATCAAGTATAGCTTAGGCTCGAGCCGCGTAGGCGAAGGAACTAACCAAGTACAAACCCTGCCTTCTACACTGATCAGTTTTCCCTTACAAATAAAATTCAATTCAGATCGTATAGGTAATTTCAGAACCTATTTGTTAGGGGGAATTAAATATGATATCGATCTTTCGAGCAATGCCTCTACCCGTAATGCTGAAGATTTAGTAAAACTAAAAAGAAATGATTTTGGTTTAGAAGCAGGTATTGGATTTAATTTCTATTTACCCTTTGTAACCGTAAGCCCCGAAATCAAAATCAGTTATGGACTTAGTAATATTCACCAGCGCGATGCTGCTTTAAAATACTCGAGCGCACTCGATAAAATTCAATCTCGAATGATTGTTTTCTCTATTCATTTGGAAGATTAGAAAACAAACTCTCGCCTTGCCATATTCCAACGGATACCACCTGATACAACAGTAGTTTCGGGTGCCGTTCCACCTAATAAGGAGCTACCTGATCTTTTATGTATATTAATATCTAAAAATAAATTCTCAGCAAACTCGTAAGATACCTGTAAGGTTAATAATAATATTTTTGTTTCATCGCCACTACCTACTTTTAAAAAATCGCTTCGTAATCGATCAGTATATGGTCGCATAGGATTAGCTCCCAAATTATACCCTAGCGAATCCCTTCCCTGCCTATAATATACAGCTCTGGCATTTACATATAATCGTTTCATCGGCTGCGCACGTATAATGGCAACATATTCCTGAAAATTAGCTCCTAAAGGATGCGCAAAAGGCTGATTATAGTGAATCCAATTACTAGTACTATCTAAATGCGAATACGTGAATGGCCTAACTCTGTTCGACTCTAATTGTAAGTCAACATTTTTTATACCAAATACATCGATATATTTTAATCCTAACTGATAGCCATATTTATTCTGCCAACTATAGGGATTAGAAAACAAATCTTTAGCTAAAAATTCATCAAAATTAAATTGCCCGTATAGTTGAAACCGTTTAGCTATATTGGCTTTTGCATCAATACCTAACATAGTATTATCCGGACTACCAATTTGTTGCTGCCCCGGAACAAGAAAGAGAATAGGATTGAGATACATAAAATCAAAATGATCTCCCCTGCCAAACATTACCGCATCAAAAATACCCACATTCAACCATTTAGTAGCATTTATGCTTAGATGATTCATGCGAAAATATTTTCTGGGTAAATTTCTTCCCCCATTAGCAATAAAGCCATTAGGTTGAATTAACTCCATAAACAAATTCTCATAATTGAACTTCCAAATTCTGGTATTAACTTTTAGAAAGAGCCCATTATTACTAAAGTCGCTCATAAACATACTCCTGAAACCATTTCCAATAAAATTTCGATCATACCCAAACTGCATGTCAATGAATTTAGCAGCTTTAAAACTAATAGACCCTCGTACTTCAGTATAATCATAGCCATCCACCACGCCTAAAGGCTTATAAAAACCTGCACCGGGTACAGCTTTATACTGTTTTACCCAGGCTTGTACAAAACGAGGATCGCGCTCTTGATTATCCGTAAAATAAATATCAAACCCAATTTTATCGGCTATCCTTCCCCGCATATATAAACCTCTTGTATTTTGAAAAAGGGGTTTATCATACCCATTTTCCTGTCCGCTTTGTATGTTTATCATCGGACTAGCCTGCACATAAAAATCCTTATTATTTACTTCAAATAAATTGCCTTTAGAATGGAAAAAATCATGAAACATGTTTTGCGGTTTCCGTAAATCTTCCCGACTGGTCCATTCCGCATTGTTTGTTAGAAAGCGCTGCATATTGTAAACATCTACATGGCTCAACCTCGCTTTCAGATCTTCATTACTATATCGCATACTATCAATGATCTCTACTTGCTTAGTATAATATTTTCGGTTATAGGGTCTAACATGCGTAAAGAAAAGATCCGGCTGCTTGGTTTTAATTTCTAATCGATCCAATAAAATATAGTCTTTCATACCCATGGGGATATAGGTAGATTGTGCGTTTATGCATAACGGGCTCAGAAAAAATAGTAGGTAGCGAACAGATTTAATAAATTGCATTCTCATAGTATAAAGACACAAATTGGTAAGTATATGCAGCATACAATTATTAAAGATACGTGCATCATTAACGAGCAACAAAGAATTTACGGCGATTTATTGATTAAAGGAGATAGGATTGAAAAAATGGGTGGTGAAATAGATATAAAAGCCCGCGCTAGAGAAATTAACGGCTCGGGTCAAATACTTATTCCGGGAGCTATCGACGATCAGGTTCATTTTAGAGAGCCCGGACTTACCCATAAAGCAAATATTTACACCGAAGCTAAAGCTGCTATTGCCGGTGGCGTTACCTCATTCATGGAAATGCCCAATACGAACCCGCCTGCTTTTACCGTAGCATTACTGGAAGATAAATATGCCATAGCAGCCAAATCGGCATTGGCTAATTATTCTTTTTTCATGGGTACCTCAAATGATAATATTGAGGAAATCAGAAAAATAAATGGTAAGAAAAATGAAGTATGCGGAATAAAGATTTTTATGGGTTCTTCTACCGGTAATTTATTAGTAGATAATCCCTTAGTACTTGAAAAAGTATTTGCAGAATCTGAATTATTGATTGCTACACATTGCGAAGAGGAATCGATGATCAAAGCGAATTTGCAAAAAATAAAAGCTACTAAATCGAACTTAGAGCCGGCAGATCATCCTATTATTCGGAATGAAGAAGTATGTTTTGAATCTTCTTTTAAAGCCATTCAGTACGCCAAAAAACATAATAGTCGATTACATATTCTGCATATTACCACGGAAAAAGAATTACAACTATTCTCAAATATGCTGCCCTTAGCCGATAAGCGTATTACTGCTGAAGTATGTGTACACCATTTACATTTTACCGCTGATGATTATACCCGTTTAGGTAATCAAATCAAATGCAATCCTGCCATCAAGGCACCGCATAATAAAGAAGCCTTATGGAAAGCCCTACTAGATGATCGGATTGATGTTATTGCCACAGATCATGCGCCGCATACCTGGGCCGAAAAACAAGAGGATTATGAACATGCTCATGCAGGCTTACCACTTGTACAGCATTCTGTTTTATTAATGTTACATTATGTTGCCCAAGGCAGGTTAACGCTTGAACAAATGGTACAAAAAATGAGTCATGCCGTAGCCGACTGCTTTCAAATAAAGGAAAGAGGCTATATCCGGGAGGGTTATTTTGCTGATTTGGTTTTGATAGATCAGCAACAAAAGACATCGGTTAGCAAGGATAATATCTTGTATAAATGTGGCTGGAGTCCTTTAGAAGGAATGAGTTTACCCGCTGCTATAAAAAATACTTTTGTAAACGGACATATGGTTTATGGAAATGGGATATTCGATGAATCTCAATGGGGATCCAGGTTAAACTTTAATCGTAAATAAAGATTGCATGCAAGTAGATAAGACTACCTTATACGATTTAGGCGTTTTTCATATAGAAGAAGAACAATCTGTTTTTCATTATCTAAACTTTACCAATACCAATGACGGCAGAGACTATTTAAAATATCTACTGGCCCACCCACTTACAACACATAAAGAAATTAAGGACACCCAGCAAACCATTCAGCATTTACAATCCGTAGCCCATGAGTGGCCAACTACGCTTACTAATGGCACCATTATGGTGCTCCAAAAATTTTATGAGTCGCCAATAGATGCCTACCCAAGCATTCAAGGAAATTTTCCGGCGTATATGTATAAGATATTCAAAGGAGAAGATTATGCTTTATCAGAGTTTAGTGTGAAACATAGTATCGATTTTTTTAAGGCACTCTCTGCTATTCAATCATTAATCAGTAATAGCAATAGCGCTTTATTGGGCGTTATTTCCACAAGAATGGAAATGTTATTGAGGAAAGGGTTAGTGCCAAATATGATTCAACAAAATAAAGAAACACTTTATCCGGCACTTGTTTTAGAATATGCACAATATATACGGAAGGGCTATAAGGGTTTTGCATTTGACTTGATAGATATGTACAGTCAACTCGATGCCTATATGAGTTTAGCTATAGCAGGTAATAAGTACCAATTTCAATTCCCTCATTTCCTAGAGAGTGAAGAGCCCTATTTTTCTGCAAAAAAATTATTTCATTTTCAACTGCCAACACCTGTTTCCTATTCTGTTGAATTAATACCCGGTGCCAATTTTCTTTTTTTAACCGGTGCCAATATGGCTGGTAAGAGCACATTCATTAAAGCTTGCGGCCTCGCGGTTTATTTAGCACATATTGGTATGGCAGTACCGGCTGAAACAATGCAACTAAGTTTTTTTGATGGCTTGCTAAGTAATATTCAAGTAACAGATAATATAAGTAAGGGTGAGAGCTTCTTTTTTAATGAAGTACAGCGAATAAAAAATACAGTGGAACGTATCAGCGATCAAAAAAAATGGCTGATTTTGATAGATGAATTGTTTAAAGGTACTAATCAACAAGACGCGGTAAAGTGCAGCACTACTGTTATTGAGGGACTAAGAAAATTAAATAATGGATTATTTATTTTATCTACCCATTTGTATGAAATTGCTGATTCTTTACATCAGTATCCTAACATATTATTTCGCTATTTTGAAACAGCCGTAGACAATGATCAGCTGGTTTTTAGCTATCAACTCAAAGAAGGAGTAAGTAATGATAGGCTAGGTTATTTGATTTTAAAACAACAGGGAGTGGTTGATATTTTAGAGAAATTATAATACCTTGTTGGCATATAATTTCCTAATAAGTTTTTCATGAAAAGTCAACTCTTTTTGTTTTCTTTAGCTGTTTGTATTCAACTACATGCCCAAAAACCAAGAGCCCGGGATATTGGTATTCCTTTCGAAGGTAAAACGGGCAAGTACAATGCCATAACCGATGTAAAAGGTGTTGAAGTAGGCTACAGTACTATCATAAGTGGCTCCGGAAAAAATATTCGTGGCAAAGGGCCTGTAAGAACTGGCGTTACAGCTATTTTGCCAAGAGGCAAAAATAATAACCCAGTTTATGCGAATTGGTATACGCTAAACGGCAATGGCGAAATGACAGGTACAACCTGGATCACGGAATCGGGTTTCTTGGAAACACCGATTATGATCACTAATACGAATAGTGTAGGAGTTGTAAGAGATGCGGTGCTGAAATGGTTTGTAAAAACTGGCTGGTATAAAGAAGATTTCTGGTATACCTACCCCGTAGTGGCAGAAACATACGATGGCTTTTTGAATGACATATATGGCTTTCATGTGCAAGAGCAACATGCTTTCGATGCTCTGAATTCAGCAAAATCAGGAAAAATAGAAGAAGGAAATATTGGTGGCGGCACCGGCATGATGTGTTTAGGATTTAAAGGCGGTTCCGGCACTGCATCTCGTATTGTTACAATTAAAGATTCTACCTATACTATTGGGGTATTCGTTCAATCCAATTTCGGTTCCAAGAAAAATTTCACTATTGCCGGTGTACCGGTTGGACAAGCATTAAAAGACACGCTTAATTATGAATTTAAAGCGCCGCCATCTTATCAACCAGGCGATGGCTCAATCATAGTAGTGGTTGCTACAGATGCTCCTTTGTTACCGCATCAGTTAAAAAGAATAGCAGCTAGGGTTCCGCTAGGTATTGGCAAAGTTGGCGGAAGAGGTGAGAATGGATCAGGAGATATTTTTATTGCCTTTTCAACAGCCAATACAACTGCTTTTCAGCGGGATAATTTTACTTCCATAGCAGCATTTCCAAACGATCAAATTAACCCTTTATTTGAAGCTACTGTACAAGCTGTAGAAGAAGCCATCATTAATGCTATGGTAGCGGCAGAAACTATAGAAGGTATTAATGGAAATAAAGCGTACGCATTGCCGCATAAATCTGTAATAGATATTTTGAAAAAATACAATAGAATTAAGTAAATACACATGAGAAAATGTAATGTAAGTCTACTGATCGTTATTTGCACTATAAGTACCGTTTTTTCACAATCGGTATATTTCCCAGATACGCTTTGGCAAACAAAAACAGCCCTTCAACTTAAACTGAATCAGGTTTTATTAGATAGTGCCGTAAAACTGGCTATTACTAATGAAAATAAAGTAGAAAAAGATTTACGGCTTGCTATTCTTAAATCTTATGCGAATGAACCCGATTATAAAATAATAGGACCTACAAAAGACAGAGGCACTGCTGCAGGATTGATCATAAAAAACGGATATATTATTGCACAATGGGGAGATATAAATCGGGTAGATATGACTTTTAGTGTTACTAAAAGTTTTTTGTCTACTACAGCCGGATTAGCGCTGGATAAGGGTTTAATTAAAAACACGAACGATTGCACACAACATTATGTATGGGATGAAACATTCAGAGGACCACATAACGGAAAAATTACCTGGGATCATTTATTAACCCAATCTTCGGATTGGAGTGGAACACTTTTTGGCTTACACGATTGGGCCGATCGCCCACCCCGGGAAGGAACAATCGACGATTGGAAAAAAAGAAAATTAAACGAACCCGGTACCTTTTACAAATACAACGATGTAAGGGTAAATGTTTTAGCTTATTCACTCTTACAAGTTTGGAGAAAACCATTACCACAAGTACTCAAAGAAAAAATCATGGATCCTATTGGTGCCAGTACCACCTGGCGTTGGTATGGCTACGATCAGTCATTTGTAAATATGGATGGTGTAATGGTTCAATCTGTAAGTGGCGGCGGGCATCATGGTGGTGGGTTATTTATCAATACCCTTGATATGGCGCGCTTTGGTTTATTATTCCTTCGCAATGGTAAATGGAATAATCAACAATTAATTTCAGAGAAATGGGTACAAGCCATACAACAGCCCTCTTTAGCCAATAAAGAGTATGGTTATCTGTGGTGGCTGAACAGCACTGGTAAATGGAAGAACGTGCCTAATACTGTTTACTATGCAGCGGGATATGGAGGCAATTATATTGTAATAGATAAGGAACACGATTTACTTATTGTTACTCGCTGGATAGATGATAGTAAAATAGCAGACTTGGTAGCATTAGTTATTAAGTCTGTTAACTAATTTTACAACCTTTAGCCGTTTATATACATTTAAAAACACATATAGTTATCCTGTCATTTTTCTGGTTCACTGATCTCCTTATCTTTATAGCGTTTGTCGCCCTTCAATTACCCGAGGGAGGTTATCCTGAAATTTTACATGCTGGTTAAATCATTTGGTAGCGCCGTTTATGGTGTTGAAGCTATTACTATAACAGTAGAAGTAAATGTTAGTATGGGTCAGGGTTATGCCATTGTAGGCTTACCCGATAGTGCTGTAAGAGAAAGCTTACAAAGAACTGAGAGTGCTATAAAAAGTAACGAGTATTATATGCCTCGGACAAAAGTGGTAGTAAACTTAGCTCCTGCTGATATAAAGAAAACCGGATCTTCTTTCGATTTACCAATTGCCCTAGGCGTATTAGGTGCGAGTGAACAAATTAATGATGTTGAAAAGTTGGCTCGTTATATTATCATGGGAGAATTAGGCTTAGATGGTTCTGTACAACCGATTAAAGGTGCGTTACCAATTGCCATTCAAGCACGTAAAGAAGCTTATGAAGGATTGATATTACCCATGGCAAATGCCCGCGAAGCGGGTATGGTAAATCAACTAAAAGTATATGGCGTGGCCCATTTGAAAGATGTGGTAGATTTCTTTAACGGTGAAAAAAAGCTAGAACCTACCATTGTAAATACCAGAGAAGAATTTTATGATATGCAAAATCATTTTGAATTCGACTTTGAAGAGGTACGCGGACAAGAAAATATAAAACGCGCACTAGAAATTGCGGCGGCTGGCTCACACAATGCAATATTAATCGGACCGCCCGGAGCCGGTAAAACTATGTTGGCAAAAAGATTGCCTACTATTCTTCCTCCTTTAAGTTTATCAGAAGCCTTAGAAACTACTAAAATTCACAGCGTATCAGGCCGCTTACCTGCCAATAGCTCATTGATTAATAAACGACCCTTTCGCTCACCTCATCATACCATTTCTGATGTGGCCTTAGTAGGTGGAGGCGGATATCCATTACCGGGTGAAATTTCTTTAGCCCATAACGGAGTTTTATTTTTAGATGAACTACCCGAATTTAAAAGAACTGTTTTGGAAGTGATGCGCCAACCCATGGAAGAAAGAAAAGTCAGTATTTCAAGAGCTAAAATTGCGCTGGATTTTCCAGCTAATTTTATGTTGATTGCCTCCATGAATCCATGTCCATGCGGATACTATAATCACCCCGAAAAAGAATGTACCTGCGCACCCGGTGTGGTTCAAAAATATTTAAA
>JAIEQT010000280.1 GCA_019747455.1 Chitinophagaceae bacterium
GCTACAAGGTCGTCTGCGTCTACAACAGTTCCTTCTCTACTTTTCATTTTGCCGGTAGGTAATTCAACCATGCCATAGCTCAGATGATATATTCCCTCGGCGGAAGGTAGTTGCAGTTTTTCACAAATTAATTTCAGCACTTTAAAATGATAATTCTGCTCATCACCCACTACATAAATGCTTTGCCGTGCATTGAATTCTAACTGCTTCTGTTCTGCCAAACCAATATCCTGTGTAATGTAAACAGATGTGCCATCTTTTCTTTGTACCAATTTTTCATCTAATCCATCGGCAGTAAGATCAATCCAAACACTGCCATCTTCTTTCTGATAAAAAACATTTTTTTCTAATCCCTTTTGTACAAGATCTTTTCCTAATAAATAGGTATTACTCTCGTAGTATATTTTATGAAAATCGGTTCCAATGATTTGATAGGTTTTTTCGAATCCTTCATACACCCATTCATTCATTTGCTTCCATAAGTTTATCACTTCCGGATCTCCCTGCTCCCAGGCTAGTAACATATTTTGTGCAGCTAATAAAATGGGAGCTTTTTTTTCTGCTTCTTCAGTAGATAAGCCTTCTGTTTGTAGTTGCGCTACTTGCCTTTTATATTCTTCATTATACCGTACATAATAGTCTCCTACAAAATGATCCCCTTTCATGTGGGTTGATGATGGGGTAGCGCCATTAGCAAATAATTGCCAAGCAATCATACTTTTACAAATATGAATACCCCTGTCATTTACGATACATGTTTTGATAACATCCTTACCGGTAAATGATAGAATATTGGCTATACTTTTTCCCAGGAAGTTATTTCGCAAATGACCTAAATGCAAGGGTTTATTGGTATTGGGAGAAGAATATTCAACCATAACCCGTTCTCCGGTAGGTTCCGTTTTTCCGAAATGGGGATCGTTGTTATGCCTATTAATAAAATCTAACCAAAAACGATCTTGAATGATTATATTCAGAAAACCTTTTACAATATTATAACCAGCAAATAAATCGCTGTTTTCTTTTACCAGGTAGGAACCAAGTTCATTGCCCAAGGTTTCAGGATTTTTTTGTAAGGTTTTTACAAAGCCAAATAATACTACTGTATAATCGCCCGCAAATTCAGGTTTAGTAATATTAACTTGAATTTGATGAAATGGGATATCCTTTTGGTAAAGCGATATAATAGCGGTAGAAGTAGCTTGTTTTATTTGCTCAGTAAGAAACATCTTTAACATTTTCGGGGTGCAAAACTAACCATTTAAAAGCTACCTTCGTGCCTTGGGATGCAAAAGCTACATTTTTTTATACGTAACCGGATATTACAGTTGGTAGATTTCTTCTATCCACTATTCCAGCAATTGATGCCTAAACAAACCTTTCGCTATGCCGCTTGCGGTGGATTCAATACCTTATTGGATATTAGTTTATTTTTCATAGCCTATAATTATATCTTGCAAAAACAGCCCATTTATTTGCGCTATCTCACTATTGGGCCGCATATCGGAGCTTTTTTATTGAGCTTTATGGTTACTTTTCCTATTGGTTTTTACCTAAGCCGGTATGTAGTGTTTCAAGAAACTGCCGCCACTAAAAGAGCGCAGCTTGCCAAATATTTTTTAGTAGTGTTGGGCTGTTTGGCGCTCAATTATGTATTCTTAAAAATCTTTGTAGACCTATTGCATTGGTATCCCACGCCTTCCAAGATGCTAACAACTGTATTTGTAGTAGCTTTTAGCTATGTTTCTCAAAAGAATTTTACATTCAAAGCAGGGGAGAAGTCTATTTAAAATTGAATTCTGAAACTTCCAAAAATACCAAAATTATTACTGTTTAATGAACTTAAAATAGGATTTGTACGGATATAATTCGGATTGATGCGCCATACCAAATCTACCCTAAAGAATTTAAATATATTATCTATCCCGGTTCCAACTTCTGTATACATATCACCACGTAATGAACGCAGTCGGTAATCCCCAAAATCGGTTCTATTAACCAATCTGCTTTTTTGATCTAGATTACCCCATACTGTTTTAACATTCCAAAATTGCCTGATTTTTGATTTTCTTAAAAATGGGATAAGATTGATCAGTTTTTTTTCAATATTATGCTCAATATTGATACCAGCAAAACGATCACTAAAATGTTCAAACCTACTCATTAGGTTAAAACTCTCTTTATTATAGTAATATATTTCATTACCGGGATGTAGTTCTAATAACATAAAAGGTAACCCTTGTTCTGTCCATATTTTACCGGCATAAGCAATGTAGCTAATTTGCCCAAATCTCGGAATCCGAATTTGTTGTCGTATACTGGCATTCAATTTCGTAAAATCATACTCTCCGCTAAACACATCTTCAAAAGCTTTTCCAATTCGCAATTCATATACCGGCTGGTCAGATCTTATTCTATAATCTCTACGGTGACTAATAATTTTTCTTTCACCCGGTGCATACCTGAATTTTAATACGAATTCGGTATTTACTAAGGGGTTGTCTGATAAAGAACTTGGTGTGGGTAACGGTAAATGCGTATCGTAATCAATTCTACTGATAAAACTCGATAAAGTAAACTGGTTTGGCCATTCTTTCGAAAATCCGGCTTTGTATTCTTTGATTGCGAGAAATTTCTGAGGAATGTCAGGCCTACGAATTAACTGACTAAATAAATTATCTGTTGTTACATCTTCGTCGTTATACTTGATTTTTCCATTATCTAAATCATTGATATAAGAGGCAAAAACACTCCAGCCTTTTTTACCGGGTAGTTTATAATTAACACCCAATTTGCCTTTAAATCTGCTGTCGCGAATGCCATAAGCTAAATAGGCATTAAGTCGTAAGTACTTACTAAACAAATCGGTGGTACCAATATCAAATCTGAATCTTACCTGCTCTACTTGGTTACCGCTGATCCACTTGAACCATGGCCCAATTTCATATTTCCCTAGTTTTTTGTGACCATCAAAAACAAATTCAAGTGTTTCACTATACTTCTTGAATACCGGTACTGTTTTTAAAGTATCAATTAATTTTAAAACAGACTCTTCATTTTTTGTTAGTTGCTCTGTTCTGTGTTCATTCCAATATTTTTTATCAATTATCACACTGGCTTCATCACTTATTATTTCATCTTTTATTTTATTTTTCTTTATCTCAGTTAATATATCAGGTGTATCTATTTTGATATTTGTATATCTTTTTGTTTTCCTTCCAATAAATGAAAATTTATCTTTTTTAAGCGGAGAAACCTCAGCAACAAAAACATCTTTAGCAAAAAGCCATTTGCCGGATTCATTTCGATTGAATTCCTGGCTAATGCTGAGCCGATGTACAAAATTGATATTAGCGGTAGTATTGATATTTAGGTTAATCCTTTGTATGGCCCAGGTTGTACTATGTATCCAGCAGTCTCCAGAAAATGTATTTTCACCGTCTGCTTTTGGTGAAAAAATAAGATGAAAATATTTCTCGCTACCAATAGTTATGGTATCAGCCCCTCTGTAATTGTAGTATTTGTCGCCCACATTGCTAAGCGGACTAATAAACTCTTTACCAAAAATGGTCAGTTGATTGCTGTATGTATTGATACGTTGGTTTACACCATTGATGAACTGCAACACCGACTCGTTTTTAAGACCATGTGTTTGCTGCGCGGTTATAACTTCTCTGGTAGCAGCCGGATTATTTGAAAAGTAATATTCCGATAAGGTTTCCGTAAGGAATACGGGTAGAAAAGGCTTAGCCTCTGTTACGCTATCAATATTATCCAATACAAATCCAAAGGGCTTTAATAATTTAATATCTCTAAATTTTTCTTTATTGATATTATTCAAGTCGATCTCTAATTTATTATAGAGTGTATAGGAGTAGTTCTGATATTGGTAGGGATTGTTTTCCGGTTTATGCATAACTACATTCTTCCACCAGCGTAGGCCTTTACTAAATTTCGATCTTACAAATACCTCATTTGATTGTTTTAAAGGACCGAGCAGGAATTGCAGGGTATCATTTGAAAAAGATTTTATAGCATAGCCAATATTATCGTGACCAACATAGCCAACAATAAGGCTATCATTAGCCATACCGGATAATTTTACACTAAAGAATCCGAGACTGTCTGTAAGGGTACCGGTACCATTTTTCTTCCATTTCACCGTTGCAAAAGCTACCGCTTCTTTGGTAAAAGGATTCACCACCTTTCCCTTCACTACACTGCTCTGCTGAGCTGGTGAAAATAGGGGTAGATATAGAATAAAAAAGAATACAATACGTATGAAAATCCTGCTCAACTTGTGCTGCTTTTTTGCGGGATTTCAGAAGATACTTAGATTTTGTAAATATCCTAAATAATTAAGATATGTCAGTTTGGTTGGCTCAAAATTAACTATTTGTCAGTATAAAATACATGCAAAAATGGGTTTAAAATCCTATCTGCCATTTTTTCACCTTAACTGTCAGTGGCATAATCATTGCCGAGTAAATGAAGTAAATTTTAAGTATGGGAAAGATTATAGGAATAGATTTAGGTACCACAAATAGTTGTGTATCTGTAATGGAGGGCAATGAGCCCGTTGTTATTGCCAATGAGGAAGGTAGAAGAACTACCCCCTCTGTGGTAGCATTCTTGAAAAATGGAGAGCGTAAAGTGGGTGATCCTGCTAAACGCCAGGCTATTACCAATCCTCAGAATACGATCACCAGCGTAAAGCGTTTTATGGGTCGTAGATATGATGAAGTAACAGAAGAAATCAGTCATTGGAGCTACAAAGTAGCCAAAGGCGATAATAATACAGTACGTGTTGCGATCGACGATCGTTTATATACCCCTCAGGAGATTTCTGCCATGACTTTGCAGAAGATGAAAAAAACGGCAGAAGATTATTTAGGTCAGGAAGTTACGGAAGCGGTTATTACCGTTCCTGCGTATTTTAATGATGCGCAACGCCAGGCCACCAAAGAAGCCGGGGAAATTGCAGGATTAAATGTTAGAAGAATTGTGAATGAGCCAACAGCTGCTGCTTTGGCCTATGGATTAGATAAAAAACATGCTGATCAGAAAATTGCGGTGTTCGATTTAGGTGGTGGTACTTTTGATATCTCTATCCTCGAATTAGGGGATGGCGTATTTGAAGTAAAATCTACCAACGGAGATACCCATTTAGGTGGTGATGATTTTGATAAAGTAATTATGGACTGGTTAGCGGATGAATTCAAAGGCCAGGAAGCTATTGATTTACGTAAAGATCCAATGGCTTTACAGCGTTTGAAGGAAGCAGCAGAGAAAGCGAAAGTAGAGTTGAGTTCGTCTTCAGAAACAGAAATTAACTTGCCTTATATCACTGCGGTAGACGGGGTGCCTAAACACCTAGTGGTGAAATTAAGTCGCGCTAAATTTGAGCAATTAGCAGATAATTTATTTGCTCGTTGTTTAAAGCCTTGTGAGATTGCCTTAAAAGATGCTGGTTACAGTACTTCCGATATTGATGAAGTAATTTTAGTTGGTGGGTCTACCCGTATCCCTAAAGTGCAGGAAATTGTAGAGAAGTTTTTTGGTAAAAAGCCCAATAAAGGGGTAAATCCTGATGAAGTTGTTGCCGTTGGTGCTGCTATTCAAGGTGCTGTATTAACAGGTGAAGTAAAAGATGTATTGTTATTAGATGTTACTCCATTAAGCTTAGGTATTGAAACAATGGGTGGTGTAATGACTACCATGATTGCGGCTAATACTACGATTCCAACTAAGAAAACAGAAGTTTATTCTACTGCCAGTGATAACCAGCCTGGTGTTCAAATTCATGTGCTTCAAGGAGAGCGCCCCATGGCAAATCAGAACAAGAGTTTAGGTATGTTTAATTTGGATGGTATACCTCCGGCTCCACGTGGTGTTCCTCAAATTGAAGTAACTTTTGATATTGATGCGAATGGTATGTTGCATGTAAGTGCAAAAGATAAGGGTACTGGTAAGGAGCAGAAAATTAGAATTGAAGCAGGAAGTGGTTTGAGTAAAGAGGAAGTTGAAAAAATGAAGGCGGAGGCTAAAGCCAATGAGGCTGCAGATAAAGAAGCCAGAGAAAAGGTTGAGAAAATTAACCAAGCCGATAGTTTGATTTTCCAAACAGAAAAGCAATTCAAAGAGTTTGGTGATAAAATTCCTGCCGATAAGAAAGGAGCTATTGAAACGGCACTAACCAAATTGAAAGAAGCGCATAAGAATCAGGATCTACCTGCTATAGACGCAACTATGGCTGAGATGAATACTGCCTGGACTGCAGCTAGTGAGGATATTTATAAAGCGCAGCAAGCGGCCGGCGCGCAGCCAGGTGGAGAACAAGCAGCGGGTGCTGAATCTACACAAGCTAAGAGCGATACTGTAGAAGATGCGCAGTTTGAAGAAGTGAAGTAAGGAATAGAATATAGCATATGAGGTGAAAGGTTTGAGGTCCAAGCAATAATATGTTTTCAAAATTGCCCCAACGGTACCGTTGGGGCAATTTTATGTAGTGTCAGCTATTTTTTATTTGGGTTTAATTACAGTGCCCCTTAGCCTGGTTATTTCGTGCTCATAACTTTGTAATTCTTTATGAACAGTAATTATTTTAAGCTGTTCTTCATAGCTGGCTGTTTGCATATCTCTCATTAAATCAGCAAACATTTTTTGAAACTTACGTAGCTTATAATAAGCAATGCTTAACTGGGCGTCATTTACTGAATTATCCTTGTGCACACTGTCTTTATTACCTAATTTCTCATCCCATCTGTTACTAAGTTCATATTGATTGCTGCTTACTTCGATGGCAATATTTCTTACTGTTTCTTGCTCATGATAAACCAATGATTTATTGGTCGGCTGCTGCCCACTACTATATAATTGATGATATACCAATAGAACGCTTTCTAACTGCGCATTTGAAAAATGAAATTGGTTCAATTCACTGAAAATATAATCAGCGATTGTTTGCGTTTCATCAAAGGGTTTGAGCCCATGTTCGAATAAAATTTTTAGAATATTTTTTTCAAATATATCATCTTGTTGAAGCAGGTCTTCGGCGCTATCGGGGTCGTAATTTTTATTGATATTTCCCTGAGCAATAATATTGGCTTCTTCAAAAGGAATTTTTTTCTCCTCTTTTGAAATTTTATCTCGTTTGAATTTATTCACCAGATTGGTGAAACCAGCTTCATCGATTTTTAGTAAAGCAGCACATTGCCGGATATAATCTTGTTGACGAGTAAAATCTTCTGTTTTATTGATTTTACTCAAAGTTTCTGCCAGCTGGTTTACAACGGCACTTTTGCGCGTAACATCGGTGCCGGCTTCTTTGAGTAATACTTCCAATTGAAAAAGAATGAAGTCTTTTTTATTTGCTGCAACGAATTCGTTGAATGCTTTGGCTCCCGTTTTATTTACATAGCTATCCGGGTCTTCTCCATCTGGAATAAGTACAAGCCTAACATTCAATCCTTCTTCCAATGCTAAATCTAACCCGCGCAAAGCCGCTTTTATGCCGGCATTATCACCATCATAAATAATGGTAAGATTATTGGTATATTTTTTTACTAGCCTTAATTGATCGATAGTTAGTGATGTACCCCCGCTCGCTACTACATTTTCAATACCGGCTTGGTGTAAGCTCACTACATCTGTATATCCTTCTACCAATAAACATTCATCTGCGCGATCAATGGCTATACGTGCAAAATAAGAACCATATAAAATTTTGCTCTTTATATAAATTTCATTCTCAGGCGTGTTAATGTATTTAGGTGCCTTATCGTTTTTACCGATTATACGTGCCCCAAAGCCAATCGTTTTACCCGTATTGTTATGAATGGGGAAAATGATGCGTCCGCGATAATTATCAATTAATTCATCGTTATTACGAATACTTACAAGGCCCGTTTTAGGAAGTAGCTCTTTATTAAATTGATTGATGAGTAAGGCTTGTGTGAGTGTGTCTTTTGCCTGAGGATTATAGCCAATGTTAAACTTGCGAATAGTTTCTTCTCTAAATCCTCTCTCTTTTAAATAGGAGAGTGCTATGTTTTTTCCTTCTTCTGTTTCAAAGAGTTGTTCTGTAAAAAACTTTTGTGCAAAATGATTGATCGCATGTAAGCTATCATTTACCTGTTGCTGTATTATTTGTTCCGGAGATCGTTCTGTTTCTTCTACTTCAATATTATACCTGGCTGCCAGCCATTTTAAAGCTTCTACATAACTGTATTTTTCATGCTCCATTAAGAAGCCAATGGTATTCCCACTTTTACCACAGCCAAAACATTTATAAATTTCTTTCGCTGGAGAAACAGTGAAAGAGGGTGTTTTTTCTCCGTGGAAAGGGCAAAGACCTAAATAGTTAGCGCCTCTTTTTTTGAGTTTAATAAATTCACCCAAAACATCGATGATATCGATGCGGCTTGTAATTTGTTGTATGGTTTGTGGTGATATCACTGTTACAGGGCTGCTAAATTAGGCTTTGCCAGAAATAAATTTTGTGTTTTTTATAGAAAGACTAATTACTTTTAAGGATGCTAAAGAAAGAACGTCAGGCTTATATCATACAACAGATCAATATACATAATAAGGTATTATCCTCCGATTTGGGCACGCAATTAGATGTATCTGAAGATACCATACGCAGGGATTTACAAGAATTAGCCGAAGAAGGCAAACTTATAAAAGTGCATGGTGGTGCTTTGGCCAAGTCTTTTCATTTTACGATTGAGAGCCGGAATGTATATTCTTTAAATGAGAAGCTGGTAATTGCACAGAAAGCTATTCAACTGATAAAAGATGGAATGATGGTGGTTATTTCTGGTGGTACTACCATGCGTGAAATGGTGAGAATGTTGCCTCCGGATTTAAATGCCACTTTCGTTACGCCTAATGTACCCATTGCACTTGAGTTGTTGGATCACCCGAATGCAGAAGTAATTTTTTTGGGTAATAAGCTATTAAAGAGTGCTCAAATGGCTGTAGGAGCAGAGGTAGTTCAACGATTATCGGGCATTAAAGCAGATATTTGTTTATTAGGTACTAATAGTATCGACGCAGTTGAAGGCATAACTGACCTCGAGTGGGAAATTATTGAAGTTAAAAAAGCAATGATAGCATGTGCACAAAAAACTGTTTCATTGTCGATCTCGGAAAAATTGAATACCGTGCAGCGCCTTCGTGTATGCGGTTTAGATGAAATCGATACGCTAATCACAGAGTTAGATCCACTAGACAACCGGTTAGAGTCTTATCGTAAAGCGGGCATTGAGGTTTTATAGGGTTTAGTAGGGAGGTATGAGGTATAAGGTGTAATTTTTTTCTTCAGCCTTATGCCTTTAACCTATAACCTATAACCTATAACCTTTAACCTATAACCTATAATGTGTATTTTTTACACAAAAAAACGTGCATAAATATGTGCAATTTATTGCTGTATTTTTTTATTAGTTAATGTTTTTTTAATTTAATTTCACGCACTGAACTAAACTATAACGATTTCGGCAGTGTTCCTGCAACTTTTTGCAAGAAAATGCTGTCATCAACCAAACACTGTTATTATGAGAAAAATTGCTTTCGCCTGGAAGCTGTGTTTATTACTTTGCTGTCTGGGTATCAAAGCTACCGCACAAGATTTGATAATTACAGGTACTGTAGTTGATCTTGAGAAAGGTACACCAGTAGAATCGGTTTCGATTCGTATTCAAGGAAAAACAACAGCTACTAAAACAGATGCTAAAGGTAACTTTAGAATTTCGGCTGCTAAGGGACAAGTGTTATTGATCTCTTCAGTTGGATACGAGAACCAACGGGTTACTGTTCAGGGTTCACAGAACATCCAAGTGAAGTTAAAAAGTGATGTGGCTGATCTGGATGATGTAGTAGTAGTAGCTATGGACCAAAAGAGAAAACCCAGGGAACTTGGGTATTCAACACAGTCTGTGAAAGGTGCCGAAATTCAGGAAACTCAGCGTGACAACTTCATCAATAGCTTGCAAGGACGGGTTGCTGGATTAACAGTAAATCCTACGTCTGGAACTGTTGGTGCCTCCTCTCAAATAGTTTTACGCGGCTTTAACTCATTATCATTGAGTAATCAACCTCTTTTTGTTGTAGATGGAGTTATCATGGATAATTCGGGTGTCGACGAAAACTCGGATGGTGGTAGAGGTGTAGGTTTAGCGTCTGATCGTCCGAACAGAAATACCGACTATACTAATCGTATGGCAGATTTGAATCCGAATGATATTGAAAACGTTACTATATTAAAAGGGCCGGAGGCAACTGCTTTATATGGAAGTCAGGCAAGCTCAGGAGCTATTGTAATTACAACACGTAAAGCAAAAAGCAATAAGTTGGCTGTACAATATGATAATGCAATACGCTTACAACAGCTCACCCGTTTCCCGCCTACCATTGACGCTTACCAAAATGGGACAAACAATCTTCCCAGTAATATTTTCCATTATTTCGGCCCTCAGTACCCGCAGGGAACAAGATTATATAATAACATAGATGCTTTCTTTAGAGATGGATATTCCCAAACGCATAATTTGGGTGTTGATTTCGGAATAAAAAAATCGATTTTCAGATTCTCCTCTACCTACTTGAAGCAAGAAGGTGTGGTGCCGAATAATAATCAAGAAAGAATTAATTTAAGCTTACGAAATACAACTAAAATCGGTAAATACATAGAGATTAGTACATCATTAGCTTATACAAGAACCAATACTGCAAAAGTACTTAGGTCATCAGGAGGCTATCTATTAAATCTTTTGCAATATCCTAATACAATAGATATTACCAAGTCTGGTGATGATGACGGAAACAAGATCCCCATTTTTGCGAGTAATGTGGGAGGAGAAGTGGATAATGCTTTATGGAATGTAAGAAACAATAGAGGTAGAGATCAAACAGATCGATTGTTTGCTACTTTAGGCATCAATATTAATCCTACGCCATGGCTTAGTATCATGGGTAGATTTGGATACGACACTTATAAAACCATTGGATCTCAAAACTTCCATCCTCAATCATTAAATGGTATTGTTTCTACTGCTTTAAGAGGCTCACAAGATAACTATTGGAGAACCTATAAAGGGTATAATCATACTATAAACGCTACAGCAAGAAAGCAGTTTGGTAAGTTCAGTACAAGATTGATGGTTGGTACCATGTGGCAGGATTATAGAACAGAGATGTACGCAATAACTGGTACTAACGTAGCGGATCCTAATAGAAGTGATAGTAATAATACAGATCCCAATACACGTATCCGATTATTGAGAAATAATTTCGGAGAACCTAATTTGTCAATTGTACGCCAGATTGCATTTTTTGGAGAGATCGCCGTTAGTTATAACAACCTATTATTCTTAAACTACACACATCGTTTTGAGTCCGCTTCTACTTTGCCTTCTCAGAACAGGAATTATAATTATCCTGGCGTGAGTTTAAGTGCGATCATGACAGATATATTACCTGTAATTAAAAAATCAGGTGTGCTTAATTACTGGAAATTGAGAGGGTCATTGGCAAGTACCGCTCGTTTAAATTCTCCATATTCTACCCAATCAGTGTTTGTTAACAACTTTTCTAGCTCGGTAATCCCGGCATTTTCTTATGGATTTACGAATAATAATCCTGATTTAAGACCAGAGCGCCAAAGTACATTTGAAGTAGGTACCGAATTTAAACTTTTAAAAAGTAGATTAACAGTTGAAGGAACTTATTACAATACCCTTACCAAAGATCAGATTATTGAAAATATGCGTTTGAGTTATGGTACTGGGTTTGTATTAAATACGCAGAATGCTGCTAGCACAAGAAATGAGGGTGTGGAGGTTTCGATCGATTATCAAGCCGTACAGAAAAAAGATTTTGGATGGAACATCCGATTCAATTTCAATAAAATGTGGAATAGCGTTGTAGCATTCCCGCCGAATGTGTCTGAATTCTATATTGCAGATACATGGTTATATAATAATGCCAGGGCAAGTGTGTTAGGTATCGGTAGTCCTACAACCGGAATTGCATCATGGGGGTATTTAAGAAATAATGCAGGACAAATATTGATCAATCCTTCAAACGGGTTGCCTATTTCGGACGGTGTATTTAAATTACGTGGAGATAGAAATCCATCTTTTACCCTAGGTATTAATAACTCATTCCGTTATAAGAATTGGCGTTTAAGTTTCTTATGGGATCTTAGAATGGGTGGAGATATATTCAATGGTAACAATATGTTGTTAACAGGTATTGGAAGGAGTCCGCTTACTTTAGATCGTTATGTACCTCGTGTAGTACAAGGTGTATTGAACGATGGATTTACTAACACTGCAACACCTACAATCAACACTATCTCTGTTATACCTGCTTA
>JAIEQT010000489.1 GCA_019747455.1 Chitinophagaceae bacterium
CACAAAGTAATCGTATGAAACGTTCTGACCACCCGACGTTCCGACGATCCTCACCCTTCCCTCCTCATGCCCCATGAACTGTAAACTATCGTTCTGGTATACATAACTACCAATATAACTTGTGGTAGTGGTCTTTACTTGCGGACTTGTTTCTTGCGTGCGTTTCTCTAACTTATTACCTGCTGCATCATAAATATATTTAATCGTTCCCTTGCCGGCTACTGTTACTGTGTATGGCAGGTTTAAATGATTATAGGTAATACCTGTGATATCCTTATTCTTGTCTTGCGTGAGGTTGCCCCGCCTGCTTCGCATTCGGGCAGGCATTCTCATCGGAGCTTTTTAAATTTTTCCAGCTTTGAGTTCTTTACTCAGCTTTTCTGGAGCCTGTCCAGAGAACGAAGTCATTCGGAATCACTCACTTGTACGTTCGGTTCGCTATTCAGCTTTTTGTTCCATTTTAGTAGCTTATTTTTCAAAGGACATAATATTAGAGTTTCCGAACTTTTTTTGTTAATATCATAGGGGTTGCAGACGCATTAGATAGTATCGTCGATTATTTAGTAAGAGGCGGAACAGAAGATAAAGCAAAAGCTTCCTTTCATGATGCAGAGGTAATACGTTACTTTAAAGAAGTAGATAACCTACCCACTGAAGATAAATCCGCTATCCTCTGCGTCATCGGAGGATTCCTAAGAGACATAAAAACTAAACAAGCTTACGCATCGTAATGCTATAACCTCTTGAAGGATAATTCACGTTCTAATAATTCAGATATAAGCTCGATCTTTTTTGCTTCGGGCACTTTATCCTGATTAGCCTTGGGTTCCCAATAAGAATAAATCCTGTAAGTATTTTTATTAGCAAATTCAACTGTGATAGTTTTCCCGTCAAAACCAATTTGATAATTATCTAGCTTGCTCATATCGGGCAGTTTAGTTACACCAAGCAAGAAAAGATTATCAATAAATGATTGCCAACTAGATATAGGTTTTTTACGCTCAACCTCTTTATTTATTGACTGCAACTTATTAGTTGCTGTATCATAATTATAAGTTAGTAAATAAAACTCTGCAGCCCATTTACCACTTATATTTTTCAGTACAATGAGTTGCTCTCGGCTAGAAGAATTTGCAAACCAAATCCTAAACTCTTCAGTATTAAAACCATTTTCTAATGACTCAAGACCAATAAAATCCTCTACTGTTTTTTTTACTTTTCGATATGAAGCAGTTCGTTTTGTAACAGGAATATCTCGATGAATAGTATCAGATTGTACCGCTTTGATATTAACATTACTCTTTTTCTCGCTACTTGAACATTGACAAAAAATGAATAAAACAAGGCTACTCAATATAATACTTGTAACTATTCTCATATTTGGATTTTTTAGCGTCATTCATATTTATTATTCTTAGTTCTTCCTGAAGCTGGTCCGGCGCTACCGGGATGAACTGGCAAATCTGTCTTGACTTTTCGTTTGCTATCAGGAAGTAAATCATTAGGTAAATTGCTCCATCGCCATGGAAACTTAGGGTCGCCGGGTCTTATAGGGTCATTGTCATTAACAGGCCCTACATCTTTAGGCCCGACTATAGATGACCAATTGACTTCAAGGTTTCCTTTATCATTAATAAACCCAATTACGTCATCAACATTCCCATCTTGTCGTTGGGCCTTAACTTTACCTTTTGCTGTTAGCAAATAATGATCCATCTCATCCAACTCTTCATTGATGTATTGATCGCCTTTTTGCGCAATAGTAGTTTTACTCCATGTCTCTTGATTGGCAAAACCATTTCCTACTGTATGTGAATGAATATCTGCCACGACCTCTACATTACCTTTAGGCAATTTATGCAGATCGCTCGTGGGAGCAGGGGAAGATGTAAAAGGATCATGCTTTCCATCTTCAAACTTGACACCTGGCGTATATGAAAAATATTCTTTCCCACGCTTTGTTTGGAACTTATAAATTAATGAAGAAAATTCAGCTCTGTTTATTTTAGTTGTCTTATAATAAGTTTTTGCCCAATCAATAGCTGCCGCATCGGCGCTTTTAAATCTATCCCCGGGCTTCATGCCATCTGGGTCTTCAAATCTTATCGGATTATTGTAACAGTAGTTATATGGACTCCATCTACGCATCTTATCTGCCAACGGATCAATCATGTTCCATCTCCCTATCTGCGCATCATACATCCTTGCACCATAATCATAGTGTTCTAAACCTGAGCCATCTGAGAACTCTTCCTTCTGTTCTTCCTTACCATTGTACTTGTACTTGTTTACTTGCGCATTCGCAGCCTTACTGCTCAGTGCTGCTATCTCTGAACCAAATGCATAATAATGTGATTCTTGAACCAATGGCCCTCTTGTATGCGTTGCCTGTAAATTGTCGAACATTACATCAATATTTGGCGTTTCGTTTGACACGAACACGAATAAATACCCATTTTTATTCACAGACAAATTTGTTTTTGTATGTGTTTTAAATTCTTCATTCTCACCTACTGGGTCAACGCCGCCCTCCACAAATTTAAACTGTTCATCGAACAATATCCAATTTAAATATGCTTTTGGTTTGCCGCTCGGAGTACTTTGTGTATTTAAAAAATTAGTGACACTTGGATTGAGTAATGACCCATTTTGTAGGTTGGTTGCATTAAACTTACCAACACTGGCTTTTGTAACTCCGGTTAATAAACTCGCAACAACTGTTTCTAATATCCCACTCGGGCTTGCCGGGCTCGCTCCGTTATTCCTGTACCAACTATTCGCTCTTAGGTTATAACTATCACCACTCATTACCTTTAATACCATACTCGTTCCTACCTTCTCTCCATTACCATTTAACTTTTGTATAAAATCATTGGGATTAGTGTAACCATCATTAGGATACCCGGCTATGGTGTTTTTATTCACTCTACTTCCGTCAGGTATATTATAGTACAACTTCTCCGTTGCCAATGGGTTTGTTTCTAAACTTGCTACTGGGTAGGCATCGGTTTTCTGTTCATCTGTGAGTACCATTCTGGTATTACCGAGATGGTCTTTGATGAAGTAGTCGTAAACGACGTTCTGGCCACCCGACGTTCCGACGATTCTTACTCTTCCTTCCTCATGCCCCATAAACTGTAGGCTATCGTTCTGGTATACATAACTACCAATATAGCTTGTGGTAGTGGTTTTTGTTTGCGGACTTGTTTCTTGCGTGCGTTTCTCTAACTTATTTCCTGCTGCATCATAAATATATTTAATCGTTCCCTTGCCATTTACTGTTACTGTATACGGTAGGTTTAAATGATTGTAGGTGATGCCTGTAATATCCTTGTTCTTGTCTTGCGCAAGGTTGCCGTTGATATCATAATTATAATCCCGCGCAGCAGTGGTTTTGCTGTTGTTTAATGAAGTCATGTACAACTTAGAACTTCTAAAATCTCCCAATACCGTGGCCGTATCATTTACGCCATCTATTACATTTAAGAGTTTGTTGCTGTTATTGTTGTACGTGTAGCTCAGTTGATCTATCTGTACACTGTTTATAAGCTTAGCACCCCACTGGCTCATGCTTAATATATTACCCCGCCTGCTTCGCATTCGGGCAGGCATTCTCATCATATGCAGTAGTCGTGTTTTGTCCGTCGCCCATCTTCATGCTAAAATCTATACCCGCATTTTTATTCCATGTACCACCCGTAAACTGGTTGAAGTCGCCCTTCAATAATCTATTCAATGGATCATACGCAAAACCATAAGCACGTTGTTCTCCATCACCCCTACTGCGCCATTTCATACCCGATATATTACCATTGTATTGGTTGATGGTATAGCCCTGATCGTACCCTACATCCATACCAAACCAACGGGTACTACCACCCGTGGCATAATCATTATTAATACCCTTTAACCAACCACGGATACTATATGCATATTCTTGTAACTCTAATTCCGTAGCATCAGTGGTCCCCGAATCGCTTCGCTCTCGGGGCAAGCGTTTTTTGAGCCTATTTTGTATTGCGAAGTAACCTTAATAAAAATTACTTTTTGTTTACCGGCTTTTGGTTCTCTACTCATCGTCCCTTGTGTCACTCACTTGTACGTTCGGTTCATTATTGGGCTTATTTAGGTTAGTACTAACAGAAAAAAAATACTTTTCGCATTTCTATAACCCTATTTTCAAGGTGCTTAATAAACTCCAACCACTCCTTTGTATAAGAGAATATAGAGGGTGCAGGATTACAGCGTAAAGAGAATATTTTATTATTTGGTAACCTTATAATATACTTGTTCTCCATCGTCACCTATCAATATAAGAGTATCACTCCCTTTCATCCTAAGATGAAATGCTGCGTCGTAGTCATCAAATTTAATTTTGAGGCTATCGCTAATAATTTTGTATGTGTAGTACTTTGATAGCTCTGGATAATAGATTTTATCTAGCTCAATCTTAAAACTTGCATTCTCTTCTCCTTTGAGTTTCCACATCCCTAAAATACTTTTATTTATATCTAAAGCAGGTTCTTCAATTTTGGGAGTATTAGTTACTGTATTTGAGCTATTATCAATTTTAACAGTGTCGCTTTTATCTAATTGAATCTTCTCTTGATTCTCACATGCAAGTAACATGGTTATCAATATAACAGTAATACTATTTTTTTTCATATATCTATTTTTGTTTTATTTCTAAATGATATGCCGGATCAGCAGGGGGCTGTAGCAAAAATATGCCTCTTGCTCGAATTTGTTCAACAAATCTTTTTCGATTTTGTATAGATGCAGGTGATATGTCAATAACGTTTAAGACTCGAGGATCACTAGCATGTCTAGATACCTTTCTTGGCCCAATCCTCCTGATAGTTGCACTCATATTTGAAATTATCTGCTGGCGATTCAATCCTTTATTTATACCATCTTGAGCTACATTAACAACTTGGTCACCAGCGGAGCCATATAAATCTAAATTATACTTAACACCACGTGATTCAATATTGTCATACATAGCATTTGCTTGAGCTTCTGGTGATCTTTGAGTGCTAGTAATTTTCAAGCTAGGATTTTCAGAAGATTTAAGTATATCTTCTAAAACATCGATTGTATATTGTGTGATAGAATTTTTATCGACACCAGGGCTCAATTTTATATTTTGAGGAATATCTACTTGAGTTTTAGGAGTCGGCGAATTCTCAACTTTGGCTACTGTAGAACCTGTTTTAGGATTTATCGCCATTGGTTTCAAGTTAGGTAAGTTTGTTGGTGGAGAATTAACCAAGGATTGTTTTTTATGCCTTATACCTACCACTACTACCTCTGGTAAATTTGTTTTCGGGGTCTCTTTTGAAAGACCAAGTGGATCATTGAAATTAACGGGGTTATTATCTGCAAAATTATAAGTTGATTGATCTTCAAAATAATCTGCTAACGGATCCATTTGATGAAATCTACCAAGTTGTGCATCATAGCTCCTATACTCTGTTTCATACCAATCTAACCCTAAATCATTATTTTCTTCGCTGGCATCATTATATCTATATCTATTCTCTAAACTATTCGCAGCCTTACTGCTGATGCCTTTCATGGTGAGGCCGAAGGGATAATAGTGCGTCTCTTCCGTTAATGGTCCACGGGTGTGCGTCACCTGCAAGTTATCAAAGAACACATCAATGTTGGGGGTAGCATTGCTTACGTAAATATACAAATATCCGTTTCTCGTTACCTCTTTATCCGTAATTAAATGCGTTTTAAACTCTTCACTCGCACCTACTTGCTCAAAACCACTGGTTTGGCTAGCACTAAAGTTCACTGTATCTATTACAGGTTTAAACTGTTCATCAAATAATACCCAGTTTAGGTAGGCTTTGGGTTTTCCGTTTGTTCCGTCCGCATTGTTCTGTCCGCTTATAAACCCACTCATTCCCGGAGGTATCCATCCATTCGGGATACTTGATAATAACCAACTCTTTGTACTGTTGCTGCTGAGTCCGCCCATTAATGATGCTATTATATCATTAATAGGATTAATAGCATTACCCGGTACTACCCCGTTTTGTTTGTACCAACTGTTGGCTCTAATGTTTACTTTGTCGCCCGCCATTACCTTCAACACGATACTTGTGCCTACTTTCTGGTTATTGCCATTCAACTTCTGGATATAGTCGTTCGGGTTCGTGTAATTCTCATTCGTAGGATAGGCCGCTACGGTGTTCTTTAATATCCTTCCTCCATTTGGTATATTGTAATATATTTTTTCTGTGTTGAGTGTACTGTCTTCTAAACTCGCAACAGGATATGCATCTGTTTTTTGCTCGTCTGTTAATACTACTCTTGTGTTGCCCAAGTGATCCTTCACAAAGTAATCGTAACTATATGTCGGACTTCCGGACTCTCGGACTACTCGGACTCTCCCCTCCTCATGCCCCATAAACTGCAGGCTATCGTTCTGGTATACGTAACTACCAATATAACTTGTGGTAGTGGTCTTTACTTGCGGGCTTGTTTCTTGCGTGCGTTTCTCTAACTTATTACCCGTTGCATCATAAATATATTTAATCGTTCCCTTGCCGGTTACTGTTACCGTATACGGTAGGTTTAAATGATTATAGTTAATGTTCGTAATATCCTTGTTCTTGTCCTCTGTGAGGTTGCCGTTGATATCATAGTTATAATCCTGCACAGCAGCGGTTTTGTTATTATTCAATGAAGTCATGTACAACTTAGAACTTCTAAAGTCTCCCAATACCGTTGCCGTATCATTTACTCCATCGATTACATTGAGTAGTTTGTTGCTGTTATTGTTGTACGTGTAGCTCAATTGATCTATCTGTACACTGTTTATAAGCTTCGCACCCCACTGGCTCATGCTGAGGATATTCCCATTCTCATCATATGCAGTAGTCGTGTTTTGTCCGTCGCCCATCTTCATGCTAAAATCTATACCCGCATTCTTATTCCATGCTCCTCCCGTAAACTGGTTGAAGTCGCCCTTTAATAATCTATTCAAGGGATCATACGCAAAACCATAAACACGTTGTTCTCCATCGCCCCTACTGCGCCATTTCATACCCGATATATTACCATTGTATTGGTTGATGGTATAGCCCTGATCATACCCTATATCCATACCAAACCAGCGGGTATTACCACCCGTAGCATAATCATTATTAATACCCTTTAACCAACCGCGGATACTATATGCATAATCTTGTAACTCTAACTCCGTAGCGTCAATCGCCGTTTTTTGTCCGAGCTTCTTGCGCTTCAACATACCTAACTCATCGTATTCATTTCTTGCTAATAAACGCGTAGTTGCTGCATCATCATTGAGGGTTTTCTTGAGTTCCAATAACCTGCCTGCATGGTCGTACTGCATATTGGTTTTTGCACGAACCGTTTGTGCCGCAGATGCATTGTTGTGCAATTGATAACTACTCAACACCTTACCCGAAAAATCGTATCGCAACGTATTCCTATCGATACCTCCTTTGTAATTATCCGATTGTGTTTGCACCACCCTACCCTTATCATCATAATAACTCACTGTTTCTAACCAAGTACCACTCTCCAAATTCATAGGATCCTCTACAACCCTTATCCTGCTTACGGTGGGCACGCCACGTACTAAAGTACTTGCAGTAGTAGGTATATTCAATGCATTGCTATTAGTACCTGCATCGAGTTTGTTGTTATCAGTTGTATTGTACTGTTTAGTAGTAGCTGCATAATTATCATAATAGCTTAATGTTAATGCGGTATATACAGCACCCGTTGGTAATGGATTAAAGTTTTGTATTACGCGAACGCTATCTGTAATAGCCAGGCCTAATTGTGTGGTAAAACTTGCCGTTGGCTCGGTAGTAAAACCTGTGGTAAAATGTATGGTTTGTTCTGCCATATACACATTGGTGCCGGCACTGCGAACGGTAATATAATTTGTAGGCGGTGCAACAATATTCGATTTTACTTCAGTTGTAATAGCTGCATCAAAATTTGTATTCGTAGATGCTTGTAAACTTTCTCTTGTACCCACATAAGTAATCATGCCGGTACTTACAGGTCTGTTCTGTGCATCATACAAACTCAACATCCACTTGTTGGTATTGCGCATATTGCCATCTTGTGTGTACAAGAGTCTGTCGCGTTTATCATATACCATATACACCCATGCAGCACCGGGTACTTTTTTAGCTACCATTCGGTTGCGTTCATCGTATCCATACCTGAAACATAATTCATCGGCAACGGAAGCAATGGTGTTACCGGCTTTTACCAAATTCACTGCCTTGGGTTGTAACACAAAACGCAACTGGTTAAAGTCGTCGTGTACATAATACGTACACAACCAACCGGTAAAGCCTGTACTCAACGCCACATCGGATACCTGTACTTTTTTAAACACTACTTGCCCTTCCATATCCTTATACGTAATCACCATATTATCGTGTTCATCGGTGTTTTCACTTACCCATAATTTTCCTGCCGGATAATAGCCGAGTATTTGTGGTAGTGTTGTTGGGTCTTCGTTGGTAATGCGCATCATCCACACACTATCGGTACTCACATTCGTGCGTTCGAATTGAGATACCCCAATATTGTTTCCCGTAAAACTCTTGCCCGGAGCGGTGTTGCGCAATGCACGGTTTAATGGAGATGCTTCGAATTGTGTGCTGCTGTAATAATGGCTCTCTGTGTTGCCAAAACGATTGTTATAAAATGCAGGTTGCATACTCGCTGCATTCAACCTAAAACTACCTGTACCTACACCATCTGCATAAGGCAAATATTTTTCTGCTTCTCTGCCCAATGCATCGTATACATTTACCGTAACCAAATCGGCTTGGTTGGGACTCACTTGCTTCGCTACAGATTGTATTGGCCTGCCTAATCCATCAAAATAAGTAGTGCTTTCTTTTACATCAAACACGCCATTGGTGGCATTTGCTGTAGCGATATCGGTAATACCTGCTTTGGTAAATTCTCTTACTCTAATATAATTGAGGTTATTGGCGTCGCTAATGGTTGGTGTAGGAATGGTTTTCACCGGTTGCGTTGCTGTAGTAGTACTTCCATCCGGTGTTATTTGTACAGCATTGCGTGCCGGTTTAACTTGTACAATATTGGATACTACTACTTGATTGCCACAAGTAACCTGCTGTCTAAAGTACATGGTTGTATTGATACCCGATACATTGGGGCTGCCCATAGCAAGCCATTCTATTTTATCATAGCTTTTTTGCCACTGGATACTATAGTTACCACCACAAGTTCCATTGGAAGGCGCTGTTAACTGTTGTAAGGTAGTAGTACCATTGGTAACCAATTGTGGGTTTGCACCAATGGTAGTAGCTTGTAAAGCCATACCAATAGTGGCCGTATTGCTGTATACGGTTACCCCTGCACTGGTTACACCCAATCGATAATAAGTAGCCGTAGTAATACTTGCGGGCTGATACGATAAATTATTTGCCCCGCTTATATTTTGCCAACTACTACCGTCGGTAGATAATTGCCAGTTATAGTTGTATTGTCCGTTTCCACCACTTGCCGCTCCTGCTTGTAAAGTGGGCATGATACTATTGGTAGTAATGATGGTATATGCGGGCGATACAGTTCCGGCAATTAATTGATCATATACTTGTATCGATTTGTATACAGATGTACTACAATTACTTGCGTTGATTAATTTGTATTCAATGATCGCCGAACCTTGTGCGATACCGCTAATAACACCTGTTGTTAAACCGGCTGTTGCAATATTTGTATTGCTGCTGTACCAGTTGCCACCGCTACTGCTATTCGTAAAATTAGTGGCGGTGTTAATGTACAATGCATCGGCACCGGTAATAGCCGGTACAACCGGGTTATCATTAATGGCTATATTGATGGCGCTGCTAACTGTGGCACAACCATTGGCATTGAACACCACCACTTGATAACTTCCACTTGTAGTAGTATTTAATTGTTGATTGGTTTCTCCTACAATATCAGTTCCATTTTTTCTCCATTGGTATTGCAATGCACTGCTTGCTTGTACACTAACTGTTTCTCCTACGCATCTACTGGTTGCTGTTAAAGGTGTAATGGTTGGGGTGGCAGGTAATGCATATACAGTAACTGTTGTAGCACTGCTACTTGTTCCGATACAACCGTTGGCATTGGTTACCCGAACCGAATAATTATCCCCTGTAGTAGCAGTATAGGTTGCGCCTGTTGCACCTGAAATATTATTTCCTTGTGCGTTTAGCCACTGATAATTACTGTACACACCTGTGCCTAATACTACCGAGCCACCCGCGCAAAATGCAGTTGCAGATTGCGGGCTGATAATGGGTGTAGGCAATGCATTCACGGTAACAGTGAAATCGGTGTACCTACTACAATACCCGTTATCTACAGTGTATCGTATTGTAGCTGTACCTACACCTTGTGAACTAACAACTCCATTGCTTACTGTAGCTACAGATGGAGATAAGGAAGACCAAGTACCTGTTCCACCAGATGCACCGCTAATAGATAAAGTGGTTGAGCTACCAATACATATAGATGATGTTCCGCTAATAGTACCTGCAGCAGGTATAGATAATTTACTTACGCTAACTCCGGTGCTTATTGTGCTAACACAACCATTGGCATGTTTAGTTTGAACGGTATAAATACCAGTTTCAGATGCTATGAAGTTTTGTGCAGTGAAAGTTGTTTGTTCAATCCCATCTTTATACCAAATATAGCTGCCGCCCGAAGGGGCTGATGATGAAGTAAGTGTAATGCTATTTCCATCGCAGAAAGTAGTTTGTCCGGAATAACCAATTGTTGGAGTAGATATTATATTTTGATACACATTTATCGGCGCACTCTCTAAACTTCTACAACCATTGGCATCGGTGATAAAGAGCGAATAATTTCCTTCGGTACCGGCAGCATAAGTTTGCGCCGTACCTACAGTAGCGCCAGCAAATTTCCATTCGTAACTATTGGCACTATTGGCTGTAAGCGTAGTAGTACCACCTGCACAAAAGTTATTCGTTCCAGAAATTGTAGCAGTAGGCAATGCATTAATGGTGATGGTTTTGTAATTAGATGCATTACAATAACCGTTACTAACAGTATAATTAATATTAACTGTACCCGGAGCTATGGCTGTAACCACACCACTACTATTTACTGTAGCAATGCTCGTGTTATCTGAAGTCCAAGTACCACCACTTTGTCCGTTAGATGTAAATGTTGTGGTTGTATTCCTACAGATTGCATTGGCACCTGTGATCGTTCCCGCATTTGGGTAACTTAGCACTGTAACGGTTGTAGCACCACTAATTGGACTCACACAGTTATACAATGTTATTATTACTTGATAATACCCATCACTACCCGTTGTAAGTGATCTGTTGGTTTGTCCGGGCATTACTGAACCATTCCTATACCATTGAAATGTTTCTGCTGCGTTACCGGAAGTAGATGCTTGTAATTGAACGGTAGCACCGGTACAGAATGTAGTTGAACCCGATTGAATTGAAATTGTGGGTGTACTTAACCCGGCAGCTGTTACAACCTTATCGGCAGCTATGCCTGTACAACCGTCTTTTATCACAGACAATTTATAGGTTCCTACCCCTATTGTGACATAGTCGGCAACCGAACTATTGGCAATAATATTATTGTTACCATCTCTCCATGTATAATAATCAAATCCTCCATAAGAATTTGTCGCAAGGTTAAATGCGTCAAGTCTTATGGTTTGTCCACAAGGAACAACACTACTTCCATTAATTTGTGGCTGTGGTGTTGGTTTTTGATACACATTTATTGCCGCACTTTCCAAACTTCTACAACCATTGGCATCAGTTATAAAGAGTGAATAATTTCCTGCCGTTCCTGTTGTGTATGTTTGCGCAGTACCAACAGTAGTGCCACCAAATCTCCATTCATATCCATTGGCACTATTGGCTGTAAGTGTGGTAGTACCACTTGCACAATAACCACCCGACCCTGAAATTGTAGCTGTTGGTAATGCGTTAATGGTGATGGTTTTGTAATTAGACGAATTACAATAACCGTTACTAACAGTATAGTTAATATTAACTGTACCTGGGGCTATACCTGTAACAACACCACTACTATTTACCGTAGCAATGCTCGTATTATCTGAATACCAAGTACCACCACTTTGTCCGTTAGACGTAAATGTAGTGGTTGCATCTTTACATATTGCGTTAGCACCTGCAATAGTACCGGGGTTAGGGTAACTCAATACAGTAGTATTTACTGCTGCACTAGGGGCACTCCAACAACCATATTGATTGGCAACACGTACCGTATATGCACCTTGATCGGTAGCATAATAATTTTCTGATGTAGCCCCACTAATATCAATACCATCTTTACGCCATTGTATGCTACCATAAGTAGGCCGCGTAGTAGTTAGTGTAACTCCATTCCCAC
>JAIEQT010000450.1 GCA_019747455.1 Chitinophagaceae bacterium
AAACCAATGAGCCTATAGGGAGTTCCCGATTCTACACGTACAATGAAATAGAAAGCAGTATTGAAATCGGTTATACTTTTTATGCTCGCCGTTGCTGGGGTTTGCCCTACAACCGTTCTGCGAAAAAACTTATGATCGATCATGCCTTCCAATATGTAGATAATGTTTTATTTAGCATTGGGGCGAATAATATTCGTTCCCAAAAAGCCATAGAAAAAATTGGCGCTACAAAGGTTGGCGAAAAAGCCATTGCTTATTACGGCGAAGTAGATAACTTGAACTATATATACGCCATTACAAAAAATAATTGGAAAGGATTATGAATATACCAACACCCATAGAAAAATTATTGGCTGAATTGACGGTTTATATCCCTCAAGCCGAAAAAATCAATACCAGTATTTCTGCAGCCTCTGTTTCCTGGCATATTGCGCATTCCTTAAAAGTAATGGCATCGGTAGGCACCAATATCCAAAAAACAGATCCCGCCGATTACAAACCAGTATGGAATATCAAGAAACTTATAGGATTACAATTCAAATATTTCCCGCGAGGCAAGGCAAAAGCACCGAAATATGTATTGCCTGAAAAAGAATACACGGAACCGGAGCTCCGTGCATTAATAGAAGAGGTAAAACAGATATGGGAGCCGGTATCCGCACTACCGAAAAATGTTTTTATCAAACACCATGTATTTGGTCCACTCAATAGATCTGAAGCGATACGGTTTGTTGGCATCCATACACATCATCATGTGAAGATTATAAAGGACATTTTGGTCGATAGGTAGCAGAGGAATCGTCGGAACGTCGGAGCGTCGGAACGTATAGCTACCATGCGTGTTATCGAGAGATGATCGAAAGTCTTGCCATTCTCTTCAAAAAAACAGATACGAATCTTGCATTAGAGGCTGTTTGTAATAGTTATACTATCATAGTAATTAATTCTTAATTCCTAATTCCTAATTCTACATTTTACTGCCCTTGTCCTAATGAAAACCCTTGTTTACCATCAAATGCATATAGGTTCTCTGTTTTCACCACATCAATTCCCTGTGCCTCAGCATTACCTAATAATTGAATAATGGTTTGCTTATTTATTTGCGTGCCTTGTGTTGGCTTAAAACGGCAGCGCCAATGATCCGTACAGAATGTTTCTTCAAATCCATCGGGCCATACTTTAATACCTCTATTTGTGATCATGCTTAGGGATACGCCTTCGATATTAACTTTTTCCACTAAGGCCGCTAATTCGTTGGGATTGGTTCCCGGCCAATGTACAAATAGATCCACCTCTTGTAATTCTTTTACGGCAGGTGCCTTCCGCTTGTATTTTGGTAATACAAATGGTTTATCAGTTGCATAATTTACCGGCTTGAATACCTGTGGTATTTTACCCAAATGAGCAATAACAGCATCCGCAAATTCTTTGGTACCAACTTTCTGTTTACTTACGCCTTCTTTATAAATATCATAGGTGTGTATCCCTGCTTCAATAGTAGCCAGCCATGCATTCTGAACACGCTCAGCAACCGCTGTTTGTCCGATATGATTCAACATCATAATTGCTCCTTGCAATAAACCGGAAGGGTTAGCCATATTTTGTCCGGCTCTTCTGGGCGCTGATCCATGTATCGCTTCGAACATAGCGCAAGTTTCTCCGATATTAGCAGAACCCGCTAAACCCACAGAACCGGCGATTTGTGCAGCAACATCCGATAATACATCACCATATAAATTGGGCATAACGATCACATCAAAAACCTCGGGGGTATCCGCCATTTTAGCGGCACCAATATCTATGATCCAATGCTCATTTTCGATCTCGGGATATTCAGCCGCAATTTCATCAAATACTTGGTGGAACAAACCATCGGTTTGCTTCATAATATTGTCTTTGGTAAAACAGGTTACTTTTTTCCGTCCGTATTGTTTGGCATATTCAAAGGCATAACGAACAATTTTTTCGCAACCGGGTCTGCTTATCAGTTTCAAGCATTGAACCACTTCATCTGTTTGCTGGTGTTCTATACCCGCATATAGATCTTCTTCGTTCTCCCGTACAATTACCACATCCATAATCGGATGTTTGGTAGCTACAAAGGGGTGTAAGCTAACACAGGGACGAATATTGGCATACAAGCCTAAAAACTTACGAGTAGTTACATTTAAACTTTTATAGCCTCCACCTTGCGGTGTGGTGATAGGTGCTTTCAGGAATATTTTATTTCGGCGAATAATATCCCAACTTTCCTTGGCAATACCGGCTGTATTACCTGCTAAATACACTTTCTCCCCTACTTCAATCTCTTCTGTTTCAATAGCGGCACCTGCTGCCATGATAATACGAAGGGTAGCATCCATAATTTCCGGACCGATACCATCTCCTTTAGCGATCGTTATTTTCTGCATTTTTTACTTGTTTAGACACAAAAATGCAATGAAATTTTAATTAATTTTATTTTATAATTTTAATAGAATGCATAAAAATAATTTATGAATTATACAGTACATCAATTACAAGTATTTCTGCAAGTAGCCGGTTTACAGAGTGTAACAAAAGCCGCAGAAGCTTTACACCTTACCCAGCCTGCTATTTCCATTCAACTTAAAAATTTTGAAAGCCAGTTTCCGGAACCACTTACCGAGATCATTGGCAGGAAATTATACCTTACCACACTGGGTAAAGAGGTAGTACCATTAGCCCAGGCAGCCCTACAATCATTACAAGCATTGGATATCCGAAGTTCGGAAGAAGAACATATGTTGAAGGGCAAGCTCAACCTCTCCATTGTATCTACGGGCAAATATGTGATGCCTTATTTTCTGCAAAGCTTTTTAGAAGCCAACCCATTAGTAGAGTTGAATATGGATGTTACAAATAAGGCCCGGGTAATTGATAGTTTAGAAAAAAATGAAGTAGACTTTAGCCTGGTTTCCATACTCCCCGATCGATTGTCGATCGAAAAAATCAGTCTGATGCCTAATAAATTATTTTTAGTGGGGCCTTATCATCATAAATGGGATACTAAACAAACATTAAAAGCCTTAACCCATTTACCACTTATTTACAGGGAAATGGGATCCGGTACCCGACTCACCATGGAGAAATTTCTTGAAAAACGAAAATTCAATACCGATAAAAAAATTGCTTTAAGTACCAATGAAGCGGTGAAGCAAGCCATCATCGCGAATTTGGGCTACTCGATCATGCCCTTAATTGGAATCAAACATGAATTGAAACAAAAAGATATACGCATCATCCCCTTCCCGGGCCTGCCCGTATCAACCACCTGGAATTTAATATGGCTGAAAGGAAAAAAACATACCAAAGTAGCCACAGCTTTTTTGCAACATCTTCGCGCAGAAAAAAACAGCATTATTGAGCAGCACTTCGCTTGGACGAACAACTATTAAAGAAAATCTTCAATCTGGAATCTGGAATCTGGAATCTGGAATCTGGAATCTGACTGTATTCAAAAATTACAGATTGAAGATTGAAGATTATACTATAAGTTACCCCTACTCTCCTGCTCTCTTTCAATTGCTTCGAACAAGGCCTTGAAATTTCCTTTACCAAAACTCTTGGCGCCTTTTCGTTGAATGATCTCAAAAAACAAAGTGGGTCTGTCTTCCACCGGTTTTGTAAATATTTGAAGCAAGTATCCTTCATCATCCCTATCCACCAGAATACCCAACTCTTGTAGAGGTGTTAAATCTTCATCAATCTTTCCCACACGATCCAATAGATCATCGTAATAGGTACTTGGCACTTTCAAAAACTCAACACCCCTACTTTGTAAAGCTGTTACCGTACTTACAATATCATTAGTGGCAAGCGCTACGTGCTGACAACCCTCTCCATCATAATAATCGAGATATTCTTCTACCTGCGATTTTTTCTTTCCTTCCGCAGGTTCGTTGATAGGGAATTTCACAAAACCATTTCCGTTACTCATTACTTTACTCATGAGCGCAGAATATTCGGTAGAAATATCTTTATCATCGAAACTCAAAATATTACGGAAGCCCATCACTTCTTCATAAAAATTAACCCATCTATTCATTTGATTCCAACCTACGTTACCCACGCAATGATCTACATATAATAAACCCGTATCAATAGGATTATATATAGATTCCCATTTGCGATAGCCGGGCATGAACACTCCGTTGTAATTTTTTCTTTCGATAAATAAATGAACCGTATCGCCATAGGTATGAATACCACTCATAATGAGCTCACCGGTTTCATCTTGTAAAGTTTGCGGTTCCATATAGCTTTTCGCACCACGTATGGTTGTTTGCTTCCAGGCATCTGTAGCATCATCTACTTTCAATGCCAGCATCTTTACACCATCTCCATGTTTATAAATATGATCGGCTATTTCGTTATGAGCACGTAAGGGGGTAGTAAATACAAAAGTGAGTTTGTGTTGACGCAACGCATAACTGGCCCGGTCTTTAACACCGGTTTCGGGTCCGGCATAAGCCAAACTCTGAAAGCCAAAAGCAGTTTTATAAAAATGCGCCGCCTGCTTGGCATTGCCTACATAAAATTCAACATAATCGGTTCCCTGTAAGGGAAGGAAGTCGGTACTCATAATAAGTTATTGAGTTATTGAGTTATTGAGTTATTAAGTTATTGGGTTGCGAGATACGGGTTACGGGATACGGGTTATGGGATACGCGTTAAGAACCCGAATCTCGTAACTCGTATCTCCTATCCCGAATCTCGTATCCTAACTCCTAGTAAGTGCTTCCATCAACAGGCAATAACCAATGCGGAGATCATTAAATCGCTTATGAGGATAATCAGGAAGCATGAGCAAAAATAAACAATTATAGGCATTTGGCTATCTTCGCGTTAAATCATTTGTATGAAAGTGGGTATTTTGGGGGGTGGACAATTAGGCCGAATGCTCTTACAAGCTGCGGCTAATTATACAGTGGAAACATTCGTATTGGAGAATGATGAACAGGCACCGGCAGCTCATTTATGCAATCATTTTGTAAAAGGTGATATTAAAGATTTCAATACCGTGTATGAATTTGGTAAAAACCTGGATGCTATTACCATTGAGATAGAAGCGGTAAATGTGGATGCCTTAGAAAAATTAGAGCAAGAAGGGGTAAAAATTTTTCCCGGCACGCATGCTATCCGTACGATCAAAAATAAAATCACGCAAAAAGAATTTTATCAAGCCAATCAAATACCAAGTCCGGATTTTGTTGTTACGCAATCTGCTGCTGATATCTCAAACCATACCCAACTACTCCCCGCCGTTCATAAGATTGGCGAAGGAGGCTATGATGGTAAGGGGGTTCAAATTATAGATTCCGAAAAAGATATAGCACTTGGCTTCAATGCACCTTCCGTATTAGAGAAGAAAGTAAAAATTAAGCAAGAAATAGCCATGATAGTGGCCATGAATAGTAAAGGAGAAACGGCTATTTATCCACCTGCTGAAATGATTGTGAACCCTACGCTTAATTTATTAGACTATCAGTTGAGTCCGGCACAAATACCGGAGAAAGTACTATGGGTAGCCGAAGCCATTGCTATTAAATTAGTGAAAGCATTTAATAGTGCCGGATTATTTGCGGTAGAATTATTTGTAGATCATAATGATGAAGTGTGGGTGAATGAAACAGCTCCAAGGGTGCATAATAGCGGACACCATACAATAGAAGCCAATCATTCCAGTCAATATGATATGCTTTGGCGTATTATATTAGATTATCCTTTAGGCAATACCAATTCCATTTTACCCGCCGCTATTGTAAATCTTATAGGTGAAGATGGCTATACCGGAGATGCTTATTATGAAGGTTTAGAAGACGTGTTGAAACTAGACAATGCTTTTGTGCATATATACGGAAAGAAAACCACTAAGCCCGGCCGTAAAATGGGACATGTTACCATCATACATAAAGACTATTTAGATCTTACACATAATGCGAATAAGATAAAGCATACCATTAGGGTCATTAGTCACTAGTCAGTGGTCAGTGGTCAGTGGTCAGTGGTCAGTGGAAAACGATAGGGTTAAGAACAAAATTATTAGCTTTTTACAAAAAAGGTTTTATATTTTAATAGAGAGGTTTAAGTGCCCACCGAGTCCGAGCTCAACAATTTTATGCAAGGTAGATAATCGAGCTTCTTTGATATTATTCTCGATTTTTGAAATGTAAGATTTAGTTGTTCCAACCTTTTCTGCAAGCTCTTCCTGTGTTAGGCCTTTTTGAAGTCTAGCTTCTTGGAGCAACACCCCAATTTTAAAATTTTCATAACCCGACTCTAATTCATCACGTTTTTTTGTCCCGCGCTTTCCATAATTTTTTTCCTTGAATACTTCAAGTGTCATTAAGTTTTTATTTTTCGCTTTCATATGCTGCTTTTATTTTGAGTGCCAATTCAACTTCGTTTTTAGGTGTCTTTTGCGTTTTCTTTTGAAAACCATTCGCTATAACAACTAATTGTCCTTTATCAAAGAAACAGAAAATACGGAAAATATCACTACCAGTTTGAACCCTGATCTCATAAAGACCTTCTGTATTTTCAATATGCTTTAGATAGGTCTCAGGTACTCTTGGTAAATCTTCAATCAAATCAAACGTCCAAACAATTTTTGCTCTTACCTTTTTGTCTAGTTTCTCAAAAAAGCGTTGGAAGTAATCCTTGTAGAAGAAAATAACTCTAGATTTCTGTTTGCTAGCCACAAAGCAAAAATATGAAAGTTTCACTAAAGTGAAACTTTTTTTTACAACATGCTACTTACCTTATATTTTAATGTTGTTCGCTTTAAATTTCGTCAGGAGCGCTACACCTAACCAGTATAGTAGGAAAAAAGGTATTCCGGGGATAAAGAATAACATTAAAAATTCGAGCTCTTTTGGGAATGGGAATTTTGTAATATAAACTGTAGTAGCCGATATAATTCCCAATAAACTAAGAAGCATATTAACGATTAGACACCATATCTTAATTTGTTTCCATCGATACAATGCTACTGTAAGCCATATTACTAATACAAATTGAAAATATCTTCCGATAACCCCTATGTTAAGAACACTATTATTATCATAACTTTTATCAAAATCGACAATATTCTTACCTTGTTTTATCCATGCTTGTAACGCTTCAGGAAATAAATAATGATGATTAAATTCCCATATAAACTCCCCTACCGAAATAATAAAAATCAGCACTATTATCCATCGGGCCATTTTATTTACTTTACCCAAACCACTTCTGAATAACATGGATACTGCTATACTAAAGAACAAAAGTGCAATAAAAAGAAAGCTATACCTCAAATGCTCTCTTTCAGGGTGTTCCAACATTTTGAGGCTAATATCGGGCGCAGAAGCCAACCCAAATATGCCAACCAATGGATATAACAGAAAAAAAAGAAATACAGCGGCTAAGGATATTTTTTCTGATGAGCCAAACAGGTATTTGCGCAAGGCTAATACCATAAAAGCAATAGCAATGGGAAGAATAGCACTAATGACTACATATTTTTGAAAATTACTACTTAGTGCATAGGGCGAATATTTACCGATGCTCATTGCTAACAAAAACGGTAAAATAATTAACAGAAAGGTTGCTATTGTTACTACTATTTTCCTTTTCATTTGTTGTGATAATTAAATTGAGGGAGCTGCTCGTACAAAGATTATTAAAACAAGAAGGCTGGTATAGTAAAAAAGCGACAACTTTAATAAATAATAGCATTTTCAAAATCAAAATCACTCGGTACTTCATTGGTAAACTGCTTAAAATCGCGAAGCAGGTGCATCTGATCATAATAACACACCATATGCGTAATGTTCGTCCATGTGAGGTTGGGCATACTTTTTTTAGCTTTCAGGGCTTCGTTAAACTTTATAACTCTTTGATATAATTTAAGCGTTTCCCCGGTTCGTGTTAAAAATTTTCTTTCAAATTGTCTTTTACTCAAACAGGCATCCGAAGCCAATGTATTTAATGAGTATTCATGTAATCCCTTTTGGTTGATCACCTGATCAACCGGGTGAAAATACGTCTTACTCTTTTTTGCTGTATCAATAAAATATTTGTTTGCAAAGCCCGTCATCTCTTCAAAACTAAGCGCATTGGTAATTTGTTCTTTCAAAGTCTTTATTGAATTACCCAAAACAGAAATAGTTTCTGTATGTACGTTTTCGAATAACGACATGGGAACACCAAACAATCTATAAAATCCACCTGTTTGAAAAATCACTTTAAACATGCTATAATCATTTGGCGTAAGCATATCTATTCTTACTGAAGATTGCCTGATGATGAACGTATCGGCTGTTTTATAAAATGCTCCCTCAATCCTACTATAGGGGGCATTTCGGGGGAAAAAGCAAATGGCTTCTTCGGGTGTAGGCGTGTTAGATAAAGATACAGGAGAGGCTTTTTCCCAATATACATACCAGTACTCTTTGATAAATGGGGCCAAAAAAGGGCTGGGCTTTATTTTGAGTAGATCGGGCATCTATACCTTGAATATAAATCAATATTCAGGTAAATTCAAGAAAAAGTTGGTGCGATAGTCTTTTTATTTCCAATTAATTGTTTCTGCCCACTCATCGAATGTTTGGAGTTTGATGTCAAAAATGTTTTCAACAACTGTTCTATTGTAAAATGCTTTGAAGGGTTCTGTATTCAGGGCTATATTACCATAAATACCGGCTATTTCACCTGCAATTTCTTCATTGTACATCTGCAAAAGGAATTGCTTAAACTGATCAGGTTTTTGATATACATAAGTCACTTGCTTACCCAAAATAGTTGAAACTTTAGTTGCTATCTCATTACCCGACATTAGCTCTCCACCAATAGGAAATATTTTACCGATCAATTCCTTTTTCAATAAAGCCTTATAAGTGTATTGTGCCAAATTGTAATGACTTAGCCACGCAAATTGCGCATCGGCCGGTAAGGGATATCCGATTATTAAATTTTCCTTTATCACCGGCAGCGACCAAGGTGCAGTTAGATTATCAAGATAAAAAGAGGGCATAATGGTAATCAATGGAATATTTGCGGCAGTAAATTTTTCATACATTTCTAATTTTATATCAGCAGCTACCGAACCTGTTTTTTGCGGCGGCATCGGTAAACTGGTATTGAACACTATGCTTTCTAAATTCGCCTGACTGAATGCATATATCAAATTATCCGTATATGCTCTTAAGGTATCCCATTCATATATTAGCGGATAAACAAGCGATACGTTAGTTACATCCACCATGGCATTGGCAAGACTTTCTTTGTTGAGAAAGTCGCCAACTACTGTTTCAATTTCATTGGCTTTAAACCATTCGTCATTGTCGGTTTTGGTAAGCAGGGCTTTTACTTTTATGCCATTATTTACTAAATGCCTTACCACTGCACCTCCCTGTGCGCCTGTTGCACCGGTAACTAAAACTTTCATGTTCATATTATTTTATTTGAATGATGAATAATTCTCCAAAATTATCTACCTTCACTATATAAAATATACCAGTATACTAAAGTATACCGGTATACCCAAGTATATCGACTTAAAAAATCTTACATGAAGTCTTCCAGAGAATGTATTGAATATATCCGTCCGGTAAGAGATGTTTTAGATATAATTAATGGAAAGTGGAAATTACCAATTCTAATTTCCTTGTCGTTCGGTAACAAAAGATTTAAAGAACTGGAGAAAGAGGTAGAAGGTATCACGCCAAAAATGCTATCAAAAGAATTAAGAGATTTAGAAATGAATCAGCTTATTATTAGATCTGTTTATGATACGGTACCGGTTTCTGTTGAATATAGCTTATCAGAATATGGCAAGTCATTAGATAGTGTCATTGATGCTTTGAGAGAATGGGGAAAAAAGCATAGAAATAAACTATTCGCAAAGTTATAATATATTGCGACAGCGCTACTACTAATCCCTTTTCTATTAAGGTCACGCCAAAGTACCGAAAACTATCTTAATACTTAGTATATGGCGTGATTTTTAATCAACCTATCTCAGGACGAGACAGCACAAATGTTGAGGCTTATTCCTTCAGCCCAAATTGCAGCAAACTCCTTTTTGTGCGTTCGCCCTTCTCGTGTCTGAGTATTTAATAATTTTATCTTTTGTTCCAAAGTTCATTGCCTAGGTATAGTTTTTCAGTCAATAGCTTTTCTACTACTTTGTTGTCATTATCTCCATTTAAAAATATCAACCAACCATTTTTGCTTTTTGGGAACATTATTGCAACTGTACTTACACCAGGGTCTTTTCCTGTGTGCATTAAAGCATACTCTCCATTACTGAAACCTGTTAGCTTTTCCCAACCCAATCCAAAAAAATCATTGTCTTTTAATTTAGTTTGATTTTTATGCATTTCATTAAGTACATCTTGAGATAATTCAGCTCCATTTAAAATATATACAAGAAAGTTACCATAATCTTCTACTGTCGTTAAGAGATTAGCTGCACCATTTGCTTTAAAATATTTACTTGTTTCATAGGCATTTCCATCTTTGTCATAATTTCTAATATATCTTGTTTCATCCATAGATTTGTCCCACCAAAAATGGGTGTCTTTCATTTTGGCAGGTTTAAAAAGCCAGTCTGCTGCTAATTCTTCTAGTCTTTTACCAAATTTTGCTTCTAATGCTTTTCGTAGGTACTCAAATCCTTCACCTGAATATTGAAACTTTGTTCCCGGCTCAAATTCAAAACTTAGTTTTTTGCTTTGCGTTAAGTAACGCCAATTAGGAAATCCAGTTTGATGTGAAAGGATAATTTTTGGAGTTAGTTTTTTACTTCTACTATCATTTTTGAGGTCAGGTTCTTTCCAGTATTTATCCAACTGCTCATCTATTCCTAATTTTCCAGCATTAATTAATTTTAGCGTAACAAGTGCAGTAACTGGCTTTGTAAGTGAAGCTACTTTAAAAATGGAATTATACGAAGCAGAATTATTTTTGTTTTGACTAGTAAACACCTGTATTTGTTTTAATTTTCCATTTTCAATTACACCCAAACCTAAAACTGGAACTTTTTCTTTTAAAAGTAACTTTTCGATTTCATTTTCAAAAATGCTTTGTGTTGCAGATTTTTCTGGGTCGTGATGGTCAAAACTCAATACTTCTTTCAACAGCCAGTTTCCATTTTCCAATAACCAAACGTGTAAGAATTTAGCTTTACTGGTAGGTGTGTCTTTCTTATTGGGCTCCCTTATGTAAAAGTTATGAATACCACTTTGAATAGCTCCGTATAATTTACCATCGTTATACAATGGGAATACTTCTAAACTATTTTCTTCAACCTTTCTAACTGGTTTATAATTAGGATTAGAGCATATATTTTTTCTGGTATTTTCCAAAAAGTCAGCTTTAGTTTGAATACCACTTTGGTCGTGAAAAAATAATAAATCTTTGTGTATGGCACTTTTTAGATATACAGTGTCGCAAAGATTGAAAGCTCTTTCAAAGAAAACACTATCCTGCTTTTTCAAGTCTAGAAAAAGTTGGGAATTTTTAGCTACTTGTCCATTTAGTAAATTGATTGTACAAGCAGCTAGTAAAATTGTAAGCAAATGTCTTTTCATCATTTTAAATTATTTTTAAATTCAGAAACTTAGATATTTAGTGAGGTTTCAATAGCATGAAGCACAACTTGTAAATCTAAGAAGGTTTTATAGGATTTTGAAGTTTCACAATATCACACAAATTACTGCAAATAAACTCTTTATAAAAAATTGCGAAACCGTAATCGAGTTTCGCAAATACAACCAAAATTTTTACCACAACAACAGCTAGATTATTAGCATTCATCAGCCCTCCCGTATGTATACGCAATATATTTTAGATGCAATTGCTGAATAAATTTACAGATAAATACCAGTAGAAATACCTAGGTAAAATTACTTACTACAGAAACAGCACTAAAAAAACCCAATGACTATTGACTACTGACTATTGACTTTACTCAGCTTCCTCACCGGCGCAATAGGCTTTAAAAAACCTACACCAATAAGGCTTTTCATTTGTAGCCCGGGGGCATCTTTATTATCTCCGAAAATGCGCAGATTATCATCATAAATTAAATCGAGATTATATGTTGCGGAGAAATATTTGTTGATCTTAAAAGAAAAAATATTCGTCATGAATATATTAATGTTCTGCGGCTTGAGATTATAATTAGAAAATAAATCTAACCTGCCCTTATAAGTAATATTCTTGGCAATAATATTATTATAGTTCACAGTGGCATACGCACCAATTTCATTAATACTATGCTTGCCTACCGGTATGCCATATAAACCTTTTCTAGATAAACTATCATTCGCCACAATAACCCAACGAGACGTAAGCGGTGAAAGGAATACCGATAGTTTACCATCGGGCTTATAATCGAATCCGGCTGATAATACTAAATAGGCAGGCGATAAAAAGGTCGACACAAAATTGGCTACATTATTAGAATACGTAAAACCATCAAAAAACTGAGAACGGAAGTTGAATAAACCCG
>JAIEQT010000451.1 GCA_019747455.1 Chitinophagaceae bacterium
CTCCAATTTGTAAAGTAGCATTATCATAATCCGGTAATCCATGCAGAATTTTGGGGGCATGATATATGGTTTGGCCATGACTAGCCATTAAATCTATATCGCTATTACGAATACCCCATCCCTTCAATGCATCATTAATCATTTGAGCGTGCTGTACTGCCACCCAAGGATTCAATACACATACCTGTTCCAAATCAACATCATGCCTAGAAAAAATAGCTTTAATCCGGCTCTTAAAATCGGCAGAATAGGCAACTGTTTTAAAATGTGTTAGATCGATTTTGGTATCCAATCCACTACCCTCAATTTCACAAACGGCAATATCTAATCCATCTAATGAAGTACCACTCATTAACCCAATAATGGTCCTTTTTTCTTTTTTACCGATATGCGACAATCGTGATAAATACTGATTCATTTGCAGGTTTATGCATGAATATACGAATAATTTATCGAAAATGCGTTTTTATGCAATATTATATAAGGAACTACCCTTCTCGAAGAATCTATCGGTTTGCTTGCGGAGGTCTTCGGTTAGTTCTACGGCCGGGGCATGGTGCGGTTTAATCCGCGCATCTATGATCATAGGGCCATCAGAACCCCAATGTTTATTGTCTGTAAAAGCGCGTACCCCATATATATCGTTAGCCGGGTTGGCCCGCGTATAGCTTACCCATAAATAATTACGCATATTGGCTGCGATAAAGTTGCTATCATCGCCAACAATAATTTGAATGATCCCGCTATCGGTAGCTATTTCATGCAATTGAAAACCAAGTAACTTCATTTCTTCCTGGGCGGTAAAATAGGTACTGAATTTTTTTGTTTGCAAAGCTACCACTCCGGGCATCACCATTCTTGGATTTTCAAAACCTTCCAAATGTGTAAATATAGCGGGTAGTTCTGTTGCCAATTGGCGCTTAGGCTCTCCACAAGCCGCTAATACCAACTTACTGCCACTATTTAATCCACTACCCGAATAATCAAGCGTATCAATGGTTGTATTCGTGTAGAAATGTAAATCACGTCTTAAATCGATACGCTCAAAAATATATTGTAAAAAATCCTGAACATGGTGTGTACTTAATCCATGTTGCTCTTCTGCAGTAATAAATAAAAACTTAGCTAAGCTCAGTTGTCCGGTTCCTAGTATATGATTAGCAATAGTTAATAATTCTGCGGGTTGTTGGGTTGGATTATAGGGTGCATAACGTTCACTCCCAATGGCTAATAGTAAAGGATGAACACCGGCAGCATCTACAGCATGTACTTCTTTTAGTCCGGGAATCTCGAGCGGTATCGCGGCTCCGGTAATTTCATGAATGAGTTGACCGAAACTGGTATCTTCTTGTGGGGGCCTTCCTACAACTGTAAAGGGCCAGATAGCATCTTTTCTTGCATAAACTGCATGCACGCGCATTACCGGGAAATCATGTGTTAAACTATAATATCCCAAGTGATCTCCAAAAGGGCCTTCCGGCTTATTTTCTCCCGGATATACTTCTCCGGTTATTACAAAGTCGGCATCTGTACTCACACAAAATCCATCTTCATAACAATATCTAAACCTTCTTCCACCCAACACCCCTGCAAAAGTAGCTTCGCTGATTCCTTCGGGTAAAGGCATAACCGCGGCAACTGTATGCGCGGGCGGTCCGCCAACAAAACAACTTACCTTTAATGGTAAGCCCTTTTTATTAGCTTTAGTTTGATGTACACCAATACCTCTGTGCAATTGGTAATGCAATCCAATTTCTTTATTTGGGATATATTGATTACCATTTAACTGAATCCTATACATTCCAAGATTAGCCTGCATAATACCCGGATTATCTAGATCTTCTGAGTACACTTGTGGTAATGTTACAAAAGCACCACCATCCATGGGCCAATGATGAATAAGTGGTAAATCACTGATTTGTATCTTTTCATACAATACAGGTTTATACAAAGGATTTTTTAATGGCAGTGCTTTAAAAGCGGCTACCCCTGCCGATATATTATGAAAGGGCTTTTTCAAAGCCTTGATAGGATTACTTTTAAGATCAATCAATTGCTGAACAGTGGCTAAGGTATCTCGAAAAATAAATTTACTTCTGTCCAGCGTACCGAAAATATTTGAGGCAGCTCTGTATTTTGTACCTTTTACATTTTCGAATAATAGTGCCGGTCCGCCTGCTTCATGCACCCGCAAATGGATAGCTGCCATTTCTAAATAAGGATCTACCTCTTCTTGAATGCGAATAAGCATTCCATTTTTCTCAAGGTCCAACAAACAAGATGCTAATGAAGAATATGCCATGCTAATTAAACAGTATTAAAAGAAGATAGTTGAATACGCTTGCAATTTACTAAGTAATCGGGAGTTGTTACCTTTGCAGTATGACAAAGCTCAGTGTAAACATCAATAAATTCGCGACCCTTCGAAATAGTAGAGGCGGTAATAACCCCAACGTAGTAAAAGCAGCTATTGATGCACAAGCTTTTGGGGCAGATGGTATAACGGTTCATCCTCGTCCGGATGAAAGACATATTCGATATGCAGATGTGTACGCTATTAAGCCAATTATCACTACAGAATTTAATATTGAAGGAAATCCTACAGAAACCAAATTTGTTAATCTGGTACTAGCTAATAAACCCGATCAGGTTACGCTGGTACCCGATGCGTTGAATCAATTAACGAGTAATCATGGATGGGATACGGTTACCCATAAAAATTATTTACAAGATATTATTGGCGTTTTTAAAACCGCTGGTATACGGGTATCCATTTTTGTAGATCCTGTTGAAGAAATGGTGGCAGGAGCTGCCGAAACCGGAACTGATCGTATTGAATTATATACTGAACAATATGCAACACATTTTGCAGAAGGGAAAAAGGAGGAAGCCATAAGGCCGTATATATTAGCGGCGGAATTAGCCAAAACACTCGGACTAGGTATCAATGCGGGTCATGATCTTGACAGAGATAATTTGCGTTTTTTTGTAAAAGAGATTCCCTACATAGATGAAGTAAGTATTGGTCATGCGCTTATTGCAGATGCCCTTTACTTAGGTTTTGAAAATACGATACAACTTTATAAAAGGGCATTGATATAAGATAAGCCAGTTGGATTTTAATCCGCTTCTGCTGAATAAGAATTACATTAGCGTATGAAAAAACAAGCAAAACCGTTGGTAGGTATAATCATGGGTAGTGATAGTGATTTATCTGTTATGAAAGAGGCTGCCGAAATGCTTCGGCATTTTGATATTGCTTTTGAACTAACGATTGTTTCGGCGCACCGTACACCTGAACGAATGGTACAATATGCAACCACTGCTAAAAAAAGAGGTTTACAAATAATCATTGCCGGCGCCGGAGGCGCCGCACATTTACCGGGGATGATAGCTTCGCTAACACCCTTACCTGTAATAGGTGTACCGATCAAATCATCTAATTCTATAGATGGCTGGGATTCTATTCTTTCTATTCTTCAAATGCCCAATGGCGTGCCTGTTGCCACAGTTGCGTTGAATGCAGCAAAAAATGCCGGTATACTCGCTGCACAAATAATCGGAAGCGCAGATATTGCAATAGGGAAAAAAATTGAGGCGTATAAAAAAGGATTAGAAAAGGAAGTGCTGAAAAAAGCGGATAACCTGAAGGGTTATTAAGTTACTATCTCGCCGCTTTAGCGGCAAGAGGTTTCAAATACTTATCAAACCAAATAACAAAATCTGCTTCTTCTTTGATCTGTGTTTTCCATCCATGATCTTCACCCGGCTTTATTCTTAATTCAAAAGGAAGATTATTAGCTCTGTATTTTTCCTCCAACCATTTGGATTGTTGAATGGGAACTGTTTTATCCGCATCACCATGCCAAATAAAAACAGGCGGATCGTCTTTGGTTACTAAATTGGCCGGTGATAATGATTCAGCTATTTTAATTCGTTCCTTTAAATCTGTAATAAGTACGTAGTTCTTTTTTGTAGTATCATAATATCTAAATGCAAAAGCACCTGCTACCCCATTCGCTTCTAAAAAATTAGGATAATTTACGGGTGAAATACCTTTTCCGCCCCAATTCATGAAATCAGTAGGCGGATAAAACACAGCCACTACATTGGCTCTACCCGATACTTTAGCTACAGGATCTTTGGCTGCCGTATCGATAACATCGTCTGATAAGGCATTCACTAAGCTGAGATGTCCACCCGCCGAAGATCCTGTAATCCCAATTTTATTGGGATCGATACCATAATCGTTTGCATGGTATCGTATAAACTGTACCGCTCTTTTTACATCGGCAGCAGCTTCCTGAATATTATATCTTGGATTAGAACCATGGGCTACTAAAAAATAGGTATACCCTTTATCTAAGTACAAAGAAGCATTTGGTTTATAACGCTCCCAATTTTCCATAGAAGAATACCAGCTACCGGAGATCAATCGAACAACAGCAGCACCATTTGATTTTTTTGGACGAAAAACCTGCATGGTGAGTGCCACTCCTTCTTTTCTACCATAGATTTCTTCTTTAACGGTATACGAAGCCACATCTTGGCCCACTACAGTTAGAGAAAAGAGAATACATAATAAAAAGATGAATCGATTTTTTCTCATGGTTTTTTGTTTTATGAAAATTACGACTTTATGCCATAAAAAAAGCCGATCATTTCTGATCGGCTTTGTGTGCCCCGGAACGGAGTTGAACCGTTACTCGCGTTGCGGCGAACAGGATTTTAAGTCCTGCGTGTCTACCAATTCCACCACCGGGGCTCCTCGGAATTTAAAAAAAATCCCGCCCTTTTGGAGCGGGAATCCCTGAGCGGAAGACCAGGCTCGAACTGGCCACCCCGACCTTGGCAAGGTCGTGCTCTACCAAATGAGCTACTTCCGCGTATCTAAGAACTTAATTGGGGTTGCAAAAATAGCTAACTCCAGTTACTAACAAAATTTTTTTGCAATTATTTATACTCGGGCTTGTATTTAGAGCTCGATTGTACATCTACATCCGGCTTCCCTTTATAACGCTGGTTATAAATTCGGAAAGAGCATCCGGCTACAAAAGCTATGAAGCATAGTACTGTTAAGTAAAATAAAAAGCGAGATGAGTTTACCCAATTTTTGGTAAAATCCTTCTGTTCGTTATCAATGATTTCCTGTGACATAGTGGGTTATTGCCCTGCAAAAATAAGGTAAGCCGCTTAGATTTTAAACCCTTTGTGAAATAATTTCTGCAAACTTTTTTCGCTGCTCAATAAAATAATTCCATACTACAGAACCATGGTACACGCCCTGTAAGGTAAGATAATTACCGGGTACCCCATATACCCCTTTCGCTCCCCTTAATAACCACACCACCACGTTGATATGTGCCCGAAATATGGCTGTAAAAAAGGCTGTATCTCCGGTAAGCAATCCTTTCCAGGCTGAAATAGCGTCTAATAAAAACCGAATTGGCAGTTTCCACCATAATTGGGTTAAAGGTAGATTTTTACAGAGCATTCTTAAATTATTCCTGAAATTCAAATATACTTTTCTTCCACCCCGAGGTAAGGTTCCGGCACCTACATGATATACAACCGACTGTGGTACCGCCATGATCGAATAACCTTTTAATTGCATTCGCCAGCATAGATCAATTTCTTCCTGATGTGCAAAAAAATCGGCATCAAACCCATCTAATTCATGATAAACTTTAGCGCGCACGAACATGGCTGCACCGGTAGCCCAAAATATAGGAGATACACTATCGTATTGCCCCTCATCTTTCTCACATACATCAAATATTCTGCCTCGTGATAAAGGGTAACCTAGTGCATCAATCCACCCGCCTGCCGCTCCGGCATATTCAAAATAAGCAGGATTTTTATGGGAAAGAATTTTAGGCTGACAAGCACCGATTGTTGCGTCGCTATCCATCAATGCTATAATCGGGTCAATCCAACTTTCGGTTACTTGAACATCTGAATTCAACAACACATAATAGTCCGCTTCAATCTGTTTTAATGCCCAGTTATAGCCTCCTGCAAAACCTAAATTTGTTTCTCCTGCAATCAATTTTACTTGCGGAAAATTAGCCAATAAGAAGGATACAGAGTCATCGGTAGATCCGTTATCTGCCACATATACTGTTGCATTGCCGTAATGAGTAGCCAAAACAGAAGGCAGAAAATCTGCTAAATGTTTCTTCCCATTAAAGTTTAGAATCACAATGGCTACTGAAGGCTGCACGTACTTGTTTTCGGCGAAAGTATAACATTCATAAGATACCCTTACATGGAAAGCCCCCAATTAATTAAATATCTAACCTCTGTGGGTACGGTATGTACTCTTTCTCTGGCTGTTCGCTTGGCTAAGCGTACGATAATTAATTTTTTTGAAGGAATCATGATAATATACTGACCTAAAATGCCACGGGCATAAAAAATCTCTTTATGTTCCGGATCAATCCACCATTGATATCCGTAATAATCACATGTCATTCCTTTGGTATCAATTATACCACAGGGTTTAATCGATGCTGCATAATAAGCGCTATCTATTACGGGTACCCCATCAATTTTTCCACTATCAAGCATAAATTTTCCTATCCTTGCAAAATCGCGGGTATTTGAATTTAGACAACAATACGCTTTTTCATGTCCGCCCGGATGATCAACGCTCCAAAAAGCATCATAGCTTGCTCCTAGTGGTTTCCACAATTTTTCAGCTGCATACTCGCTGAGCGTTTTTCCGGTTGCCTTTTCCACAATCAAACCGAGCAATTGTGTATCGCCACTTTTATAGTAATGATAGGTTCCGGGTTTTTTAATCATGTGAACGCCTGTAGCCGTTTTGTACGCATCGGTTCCATAATAAATTTCTGCCGTTACAGAAAACGGATTCCAATAAGATTCATTCCAATCGGTACCACTACTCATGGTGAGCAGGTCTACAATTTTCACATTGGCTTTTTCGACCTCTTTAAATGCTGGTAAAAAGTCGCCTACGGGTTGCTCAACCGATTTGATTTTACCCTCCCTTATAGCTGCTCCTATCAAAATACTCACCACGCTTTTTGCCATAGAAAAAGATCCTGAATGCGAAGTATCACTGTAACCATCCCAATATTTCTCAAAACTGATAGCATTATTTTGAATTACTAATAAACCTACGGTTTGCAATTTTTCCATAAGCGCATTAACCGAATCGGGGTAATTGATCTTATTATAATTCGGGGCAAATGTCCACGGTTTAGCTGTTCCTGCCTTTACAACATTATTATCAAAAATTAGATAATCGTCGATATTCGAAAAATTATAATACGCTGATTTAAATAAATAAGTTTTGCCGCTTATAAAAGCATAAGCTGTAAAAATAATCAGCACTAAAACAATACTTTGAAAAACTCTTTTTAGTATGCGCATAACAGCATTTTATACCTTGAAAATAACCTTTTTTTGCTTACAGGAAAGCCGTATCTTGCGGGCATGTTACACGGTATGCACTTTTTGCACTTTAATCTCGATTTCCTCGATCATCCCCTTTTGACAGGTGTAAGGTTTGAGCTATAAGGTATAAGGTTATTACATCCTATTCCTTAATTTCTTTACCCTTACCCCTTATACCTTACGGCTTATACCTCATATCCCGTAACCCGTATCTCGAATCCCGTAACTCGTAACTCGTAACTCGAATCCCGTATCTCGAATCCCGTAACTCATTAACCATGTTAACACAACAACATACCCATACTAATTATTATTTACAATTAGAAGATCAATTTGGTGCACATAATTATCATCCCATTCCTGTTGTACTCGAAAGAGGGGAAGGTGTTTTTTTATGGGATGTAGAAGGCAAACGCTACTACGATTTTTTAAGTGGTTATTCTGCCGTTAACCAAGGGCATTGCCATCCACGCATTATTCAAGCTCTAACAACCCAAGCACAAAAACTCACCCTCACATCCAGGGCTTTTCACAATAATTTACTAGGTGAATATGCAAAATTCATCACCCACTATTTTGGTTACGATAAAGTATTACCTATGAATACGGGTGTAGAAGGGGGTGAAACAGCTATCAAACTTGCCCGTCGTTGGGCCTATGTAAAAAAAGGAATTGAGGCAAATAAAGCGAAGATCATTTTCGCCGAAGGCAATTTCTGGGGAAGAACATTAGCGGCTATTTCTTCTTCAACCGATCCCAGTAGCTATAAGCAATTCGGACCTTTTATGCCTGGTTTTGATCTAGTGCCATATAATGATACTGTTGCTTTAGAAAAAGCTTTTCAGGATAAAAATGTAGCGGCGTTTATGATTGAACCTATTCAGGGTGAAGCCGGTGTTGTAATTCCCGATGAAGGTTATTTACAAAAAGTGAGGGCGCTTTGTACGGAATATAATGTATTGTTTATCGCAGATGAAATCCAAACCGGTTTAGCACGTACCGGAAAAATGTTGGCCTGTGATCATGAAAATGTTCGTCCGGATATTTTGATCCTGGGAAAAGCCTTGAGTGGCGGCGTTTTACCGGTTTCTGCGGTGTTAGCCGATGATCATATCATGATGAATATCCATCCGGGAGAACATGGCTCTACATATGGTGGCAATCCATTGGCTTGTGCTGTTGCTATGGAAGCATTAACCGTTTTGAAAGAAGAAAAAATGGCTGAAAATGCAGAAGCCATGGGAGCATTATTAAGAACTGAACTACAAAAAATCAATTCCCCCTTTATCAAAACAATACGCGGGAAAGGCTTACTAAATGCTATTGTGATCAATCACGGTAATAAGGAAGCGGCATGGGATTTATGTATTACATTAAAAGAGAAAGGATTATTAGCGAAGCCAACACATGGCGATAAAATTCGTTTTGCCCCTCCGTTACTTATTACGGCCGATCAGATAAGGGAATGTGCCACTATCATCAAAGAAGCATTGGCTACTCTTTAATTGTTTGCAGGCAAATCTATTTTGGGTAATAGCGCCATTAACATCATAGCTGCAGATGCCCCTAAAAGCAAGAATAAACCAACTTGTTTTTGGGGGCATTCTCCGGCGAAACAAGCACTTAATATAAAATAATTGCGGATCGTCCATGCCATAGCAAAAGCAGCAATAAATACATTGGTACGCTTTGCCCATATTTTATTGATCATAAATAATAGGGCACAAATTCCGGCAAAAACACTCATTACAATACCCGGTTTACCATAATGGGTACCTGTACTGCTAAAACCGGTAACCGTAATTTGCTTGCTCTCAATATATGTTAAGGGAAGGAAATGCAACAGCACTAATAATATGGCCAATACAACACCAATTGTTTGAGAATTTTTCATACTGCAAAAGTCACGATTTTTACCTTACTAACCATTCAAGTAGATTTTTTTGTTTGATACGTAACAAATTCTATTTTCACCCCCTTGAGAAAGCTAGCTGTGATATGTTTACTAGGGGTTTGGAGTCTGAATATTTTCGGACTGTTCCTTGTTTTCCGAGCTGAAATCAGTAGCATAAAAAAAGAAATGGCATCCTTTCTTAAAGAACATCCTTCATCCACTGCCATCGAAAAAATTTCTTTTTGTACGGTTAACGGTAACATTGTGGCCCATGATTTTTCTTGGGAGGAGGAACATGAAGAGTTTTCCTGGAAAGGTGATTGGTACGATGTATTATCTTTTCAACAAGTAGCAGATACACTCCATATTTATGTTGTGAAAGACGGGAAAGAAACTAACTTGTTAAAAGCGTTTGCCCATACACAGCAGATGCAAGGAAAAAATAAAAAATGGCTTGGTTCAAAATTTTCTTTTTTTATAGCAACTACGCTTTGTAAAATTCCACAACTCCATTACGCCAGGGTACCTTATACCGCTGAAAAAATAATGCCTAAAGTACACGGGAGCTATGATGAAATTTACAAGCCTCCCAAAAACGTGTGACTAAACTATTTTTATCTTTTTTTCACACACTTTACCAATTAAATTATGAGAAAATATATTGTATGTATGCTCATTGCATGCATACCACTTATTACTATTGCACAATCATCGAAAACATTCGTTGTTACAGACGCCCGTACAAGAACTCCACTTGCAGGCGCATCGATCAAACTTAACAGCAAAACCATATTAACAACAAACGACAAAGGAATAATTACTGTTGATTGTAGTACAAAAGAAATCGAGGTATCTTTTATTGGATATGAAACCAGAAGAATAAACCCTAAAAATTGTAAAATTCCAGATCAAATTTCCCTTACCCCCTCTGCTTCATCTTTAGAAGATGTAGAAATATCTGCAACGTCAAGTAATAACAGGTCTTCATTGGCACAGCCTGTATCAATTACAAGATTAAAAGATCGTGAGTTATTACGTGGCAACGGTTTATTTCTCGATGACGCAATTAATGGGAATGTACCGGGTGTAACCATGCAAAGAAGAGCAGTTTCATCGGGGCAGCAATTCAATATTCGTGGCTACAATAATGGTATTAGTACTACTACACGTCCGAATAGTAATTTCGATGGGCAAGGATATAAAGTATATCTCAATGGCATTCCCGTAACAGATGCAGAAGGGATAACTGTTATGGATGATATTGATTTTGCATCTATCGGTAATGTTGAAGTAACGAAGGGCCCTGCGGGCAGTTTATACGGATTGGCTATTGCCGGTGCTATTAACTTAAAAACCAAACAGCCCATAAAAGGACAAACATCTTTAAGCCATGAAACACAAATAGGCAGTTATGGACTTCGCAGGTATACAACAAGTTTTCAAACAGCAGGGAAACAATCTTCTTTGCTCCTTAACTATGGTAAACAATATGCAGATGGTTATATGAGTCATACCGCTTCAAAGAAAGAATTTGCCAGTCTCTCTTGGCAAGCCGATTTAAATGAGAAACAATCGGTAAGTTTATACGGTGGGTATAGCAATAGTTATGATGAGCGTGGCGGAGAACTTACAATAACACAATACTTCAATAAAGATTATTCCGGCAACCCTGAGTATATTAAACGCAATGCGCATTCAGAAGTAATTAGCTTTAGAGCAGGTTTTAGTCATACATATCGTTTCAACAAAGAAATTTCAAACACTACAATTTTATTTGGTACAGGCGCTACTACCAATGCCAGTTCTGCCGGAGGCTGGACCGATAAGAACCCGATTAACTATGGTTTGAGAAGTACCATGGATATGCATTTTGAATATAAAAATGGGGTGAGTCTTACCGGTATAACGGGCGTTGAATTTCAAAAACAATATGCGCAAATTATCGGCTATAATATGGTGGCGAATCCATCGAGTAGCACTGCCGATTGGATAATCGGTGCTATGAGAAGTAATCAATCTACTGTTAGTGCAACAAATACTGTTTTTTCTGAATGGACACTTCAATTACCAAAAGATGTTTCAATAACTGCTGGCGTTGGTGTGAGCAATATGCGCATTGAGTTAAATGATAAATTCTATGTAGCAGGCTCAACTAACCCTACTCGTTATGAAAATAGATATAGTGGAATGCTGGCTCCACATATCGCCATTAATAAATTAATCAGCAAAAAAGTTTCGGTATACGCTTCGTATAGTTCAGGATTTAAAGCACCGGTAAGCTCTTACTTCTTTATTCCGGCAACCGGTCAATTAAACACCGGTTTAAGAGCCGAAAGAGGCGATCAAATTGAGATTGGTACCAAAGGATCTATTTTGGGTGAGCGTTTGTTTTATGAGTTAGCATTGTTCAATACAGTATATAACGATAAAATGACTGCTATTGCCGTACCACTTAACGGCTCCACTACAACAACCGCCTATTCCTATATTGCAAATAGCGGAAAACAAAACCATAGCGGCGTAGAATTATTGGTAAAATTTACAGCGCTTAGAAAAGAAACCGGAGTGGTGAAAGCAATTCGTCCGTTCGCAAATTTTACTTATAGCAATTTCACCTATTCGGGCTATCAATTTATTCGTTTAAATACACCACCAACAAGTACTACGGTTCAAGACTTCGATGGGAAAGCTGTTGTTGGAACTGCTCCATGGGTAGTTAATGCGGGTGTAGATGCCGAATTTGGCTTTGGTTTCTATGGTAACATCACTTATATGTATAAAGATGCCGCGCCATTTACTTCAGATGGTTTAAATATTGCACCCGCATATAATTTGCTCAATGGAAAAATTGGTTGGCAGAAAAATATAGATCGTCATTGGGGATTGCATATTTATGCCGGTGCATATAATTTAACGAACCAACAATATCCTTATATGATTTTCGCTAATCAACTTCCGGATGCGTACTTACCGGCACCTTTGAATACTAATTTCTTTGGTGGAATTAACTTGAAATATCAATTTTAAAAAATGAAAATCATGCAAAAGACAATTGGTGCTTTTATGTTGGTTATTATATTAGCGGGTTGTATCAATCAATCCACTACCAACCATCAGTCCAATAAAAGAATTGTATCATTATCAAAGCACTTAACAGAGATGTTATTTGCCCTGGGCGAAGGAAGCAATATAGTTGCAACTGATCTTACCAGTTCCTTTCCCGACAGTGCTAAGCTTCTGAAAAAAGTAGGCTATCATCGATTGTTGAATGCAGAGGGAATTGCAGCAGTGCAACCCGATTTAGTGATTCATAGTAATGATATCGGCCCGGTTACTATTTATGATCAAATGAAAAAAATCGGATTGAATACACATGTATTTGGTGGTGCTTCTACTGTGGACAGTTGTAAAATGTTGCTTACCGAATTGGGTACTTTTTTTAATAGACAAAAACAAGCTGATTCATTGATTCAACAATTAAATCAGGACCTCGCAACCGCGGCTAAAACAACAACTAATTTTAAAGACTCACCTACTGTGATGGTTATTCATTTCGGACAAGTAATTAACAA
>JAIEQT010000412.1 GCA_019747455.1 Chitinophagaceae bacterium
TCTCCAAATAATACCGATATTGTTGATATAAGCATAAACCCTACATGCTTTAATCGAAAGCTTGTTACTATTTTTAATGGGTATATCCCAATTAAGGCGTATATCCCTTAAGCGAATATGATCACCCCTTTCTATGAGTGCTGATGAGTATTGATAAAATTCATCTGCTGCAGGTATTGCGGGGTAAGTGGCAGCAGGTACTTGCGTACGCAATTCATCTCCGGGTGTTCTCCAGCGCCTATCATAATCGGCATGTAATGCCGGTGTTCCACCCAATGAGCTGTTGTAAGCATTATTGTACAGTATTGAATTTCTTCTGAAATAAAAACTCAATGAATACACGAAATTCAAAGAGACCGACCAGTTCTTATAAGTAATATCGTTTCTCCAATTGCCAAAAAAGGTGGGCCTGCCCGAACCAAAATATTGTAGCTCACCAGTGCTTGCCGGGCTAATTAACCTTGTGTAGTTTTTATTGATAGTATCGGCCAACATTCCTTGTGCTGCACCTGTATTGGGGTCTAAGCCAGCCCAGGGATAAGCAAATACCGCAGACCATGGTTTGCCTTCCAACGGATTACCAGTTATGGTAGTTATATAGGCTTTTACTTGCCCCGGTCGTACCAAGTACTTGGTGATTTTATCTGCATTATAGCTAAACAAAAATTGGGTGTTCCAACGAATGGGCGATTCAATAATACTAGCATTCAACGTAATATCTACACCGCGTGTTTGTAAGTTGGCAATGTTTTGTCGAAAAGTGCTAACACCGGTTTGAGGTGCCACCGGGCTTGCCCCAATTAGGTTCCTCCCGTTTTTCACATAATACTCAACACTACCATTTATTTTTCCTTTCCACAAAGAAAAATCAACGGCTACATTCAACATATAAATTTGCTCCCAAGATAAATTTGGATTAGGCGGATTATTAAGAAAAGCTGCAGGTTGAGCGAATACGCTCGATATCCCTAAGCCGGCTGTTGTAAATGCCGTAGTAGATTTATCGATATTGCCACTTACCCCATAAGTAGCCCGTAGCTTGAGCATATTAACTAAAGCCGAACGAAACCATTTTTCTTTATGCAATACCCAGCCAGTACCTACCGACCATAAAGGAACGCTTTGTTGATTGGCGTTTACACCAAATAAATTAGACGCATCATTGCGTACACTCAAATTAAATTGATACCGCTCCTTATAACTATAGCCCGCATTACCAAACCAAGAGATAAACCGATCTACTGTTTTACTCTGCGAATTATTTAAAGAGATCCGAGAGTTGAAATTGGAAGGTAGTGTTACAAAAGTTGAAATAGGATTGATATCAATATCGGTTTCGTTTTCTTCATTATAACCATAACGCCTGTAAGCCGATCGCTTGGTTACTATCTGTCTTATTTCAGTACCCCCTAACATATCCAAACGATGATCGGTACCGAATTTTGTTTGGTAATTAAATTGTAGTCTTCCGTTCTGGCTGGTAAAATTTTGATTGGTTCTGTCTACTATATCACCCAGGGGAATTGCCCTGGTAGGAATGCCTGTTAGATAATTGGGTTGGGTAAACCTGTTGATGATATCTCTTGTAGCATACAAATCCATGGATTGTACATTCTTATTATCACTAGCCCCTGTTTCTAATTGATAGGAGGCTTGAACCTGTAATCCCTTTTGTATATTGTATTGTAGCGATAGTAGCACCCTTGTATCTAATCTGGTAGTGCTATTATTATTGTTGCGAACATCATCGTAAGGTTTATTTTGCCAGTTCAGTAACTGCCCTTGTCCAATAGTATCGAGCCAGGCCTTTGTATAATCTCTATAAATTGGTAAGGCCGTACCATCATTGGCTACCAATGGTTGGTACAGGGCATAATTGTTTAGATAAACGCCCGATGGATTGCCCGTGGTGCTGGTTGTAAAATTTATATCGCCACTAAAATTGAGTTTATTCGGAATGATATTTACCTGTGTACGATTGCGCAAAGTAACCCTGCTTTGGTTACTACCTAGTTGAGAAAAGCGGGAATCGTCCCAACCGGCCGAAAAATAATATTGAGCCCTATCTCCACCACCCGAAATATTCAGGGCATATTGTTGTGCCACGGAAGTTCGGTAAAAATAATCGGTTAGGTCTCTCCGATTATCTGCCCCTAATAATTGCTGAATTTGCATTGCCGAATCGCTTGCAGAAATGGTTCCATTCTTTCTGTCATTAAAAACAACTACTGCCGGCGATAAGCCGGGAAAACGTTGCCCTATGCGGCTATTATAAAAACCCCTGCCAAAAAGAAAGGATTCCATATCAATAAGAGAAGAAACAGCTGCCTGGGGTTGATAAAACAAATCGGGTTTATCTCCTATTGTGATATTGGTATTAAACTGTATCCTTGGTGCTGCTGATTGTTTTCCTTTTTTGGTAGTAATTACAATTACGCCATTGCCCGCACGTACTCCCCAAATAGAAGAGGCCGCGGCATCTTTTAATAAGCTAATAGATTCTATATCATTCGGGTTGATTTGGTTGAGATCTCCTTCATAAGGAAAATTATCAACCACAATAAGAGGTTGGGTATTTGCCAGTATGGTACTCCTACCTCGTATTTGTATGGCCGATTCATTGGCATTGGCAGTTCGGTTACGATTAAATAGTAATCCCGAGGCAATACCATCTAACCGATCTAAAATATTGGCACCTACTTTTCTATTCAATAATTCATTATTTATTTTAACAAAAGAGCCTGTAGCCCTTTCGGCAGGAATAGATTGGTAGCCGGTTTGTACTTCTACATCGGCTAGGTTAGTATTATTGGGCACTAGCGTAATGATCATAAAGTTGTTGCTATTTAATACTATACGCTGTGTAGTGTAGCCGGTAAGGCTTACCAATAATGTATCGGGGAATGTGTTGATACTGATTTCAAAACCACCATCGGCCCTTGTGGTTGCTTGTTTACGCGATGTAGATAAATACAATATCGCTTCCTGTAATGGACTATTGGTTGGGGCAGCCACTACCCGCCCTTGTAGTATGCTTTGGCCATAGGATAAACTACCGCATAGGCAAAGCAATACCAGTAAGCAAATCTTTTTCATTTTTTGCAGTTAATTGGTTTAAAAAAATGGTTGCTTGGGGGGAAATAGTTACTATACCGGGTTCTTTGGTTTTTTAGCATATTGTGTTTTTAATAAACACCATGCTGAACCTTTTGGATGAACTAGTATTATGTGGTTTTTCATCTTAAACGCTCTACGCAAAGTAATAATTCGCCAGTGAGGTGTAAACAAAGGGGTGCCTGCTTTTTCGGCCAGTATTTTTCGTTTTAATAAATGGCATAGGATTATATCTAGTGTTTCTTTGGAAACAGCTGCCCGTTTAATCCATAACTCCCTGTTCAATTGCAAGTCTTTCATAAGAATAGGTTTCACAAAAGCGAATAAAAAACGCTGGGGATAATATTAGTTAAGACTCTGTAGTACAATTATACGGAAAAAAACTAAATTCAACGTATATGTTGATAAACTTTTTCTATTGAATAAATACTTTGGGCTATGCCCATTAGTAAAAAACAGAAATTACTATTAAAGAATTTAGGCCAAAAGCTTAAATTAATGCGACAAGCAAAGGGGCTTACACTAAAAGAATTAGGTTATCGGGTAGATAAAGATCCACAGTCTATTTCAAGAGTTGAAATGGGTGATATAAATCCTACGTATTTATACTTAATGCAAATTTGTGAAGGACTTGAAATTGAAATGACTGACTTATTTAAATAAGTAAATTGAAATTACTTATCGGCAAACACGGCCTCACCTTTTACTAACCAAGCAAATCCAAAGGCCCAAACAGCAAAGCTTTCCAACCAAAAAGTTAAGTGATTGCTTATATAAAACCGCTCTGGTATTATAATACCGTATGATCCCAGTAATATAGATACAATTGAAAAAACTATTATTAGGGCTGATAGTATATAGATGCCATTTCTAAATTTTTTTTCTTTTGTTTTGAATGACTGTAACCCTTGCTCGGTTTTGGTAAATTGAAACCCCGACATAATTGCTAAGCAAATAAGAAAAATACCGGCAGCTATTAAGTGTATTGTTTCGCGTAGCTTATTAACAGGAAGGGTAGTAATAGAATAGCTCGCATATTTGTTCTCTTCTACAATGGCTAAATTATGCGTTGGCAGTGCAATAACCACTAACGCAGCAATACCCGCCATGGTGCAAATAATAAAATCGGTATTATCATACCCCTTATAAATGATCAAACTAAGCGCAATAAACCCAATAACCACTGAAAAATATGGGTTTGCGCGTGTATAGAAATAGTGACTAATCGAAGGCAGTGGGTAGTAGTAATCATGTATAATAAATACCACAAGCCATAGTATCACCGGCAAAAGAATACCCGAAAGCCCTATAAAAACCCTTAGCGTTGATTCTTTTTTTATAGAAAGCGTACCCGCATCGCCAGCATTACTACTATACATACGAACCTAATTTATCCATTGGGCTCTTAAATTGCCATTTTTATACGGGCAAAAAAAACTGCTTTTGATTATTTTTTGTGTGGGTACTACTCATAGAAAAATGGCATTGCCTAACGCACAAAATTAGATTTATATACGATAGATGCTGAGAGGAAAAACCCTGATTATAAAAAGGGATTATTCCTGAAACTTTCTTAACGCGAAAATTTTCTATCCGTTGCTGTTAGCTTAGGGTATTCTTTACCTAAAAAAAATTTATGGCAACCAATTACGTACAAAAAATGAATTTTTTTCTATCGCGCAACAAACTTCAAAAAATATTAGAAGACGCAGCAGGTACTCCCTGGACGGGTCTCGATTTAAACCTGGCCATTGCCGATACCGGTAAAGTGTATATTGAAGTAGTTACCTATATTCCTGAAAATTCACCAAGTATACCCGGTTCAGGTACCAATGACAGCGGTGATGATAATGCCGCAATTCCTACACCACCGGGTGGGCATACCAATGATTATTTTTAGATTTACCTATTAATTTGATCCATTGACTTTTTCTTCTTTTGTTCAAACTTTTTTAGACGGGCTTGCCCCGATGATCCCCATTGTAGTAATTGCCATAAAGTATCCGACACTACCCCATGTAGGTATCCGCTGGATACTTTTATTTTTTATAGCCTGTTTTGCCGGCTATGCCTTTGCCGCTACCATTGGGGTTTGTGGCTTCAATAACTTATGGCTATATAACTGGTTGCCACTGATTTTTTCCGTACCCTTATTTTTTTATTTTAAAATCTTGCACAAAGGCCAAATAGCCATCATTACCAATATGGTATTGGCTGCCGGCTGTATATTGATATATGCCTTTAACCCACAGCATCTATGGAAACCCAACGCCTTCGCCAGTTTATTGTATATTTATTTTGCCTGTTTTATTATTGTTAATGCAGCTTGCTTTTATATCGAAGAGTTTCAATACATGAACTCGATTCCTATTTGGGAAAAAAATGCCTTTTGGTTTGTAAGCAGCTTACTTATCTATGCCGGTTTCTCTGCCTTTATATGGGCTTCTTTTGGTGGTATGATGGATAGGGCCATGGCACTAAAACTTACCGAAGACCAATTGAAATATATCGGCGATTTGTGGAAACTGCATAATTTTATATTTGCCATATCTTGTATTCTTTATACCAGCTACCTACTTTGGAAGAAATAAATCAACATATCTCTACCGTTACCCTCGCTGCATTTGTATTTCTCTTTTTTATTGTATTCTTTCTATCCTTCCTCTTTCTTTACTTTAGAAAATTTTATCGCCTCCAAGCAGATAAAAAACAATTGGAGGTTCAATTTCAAAAAGAAGTAGCTGCGGCTGCTATCGAAATTCAGGAAGCGCTTTTGAGCAGACTTAGCCTTGATATTCACGATAATGTAAACCAAACCCTTAGTCTCGCTAAAATACAGATATCGGGTCTTCTGCTTACTAACCAAAATGATAAAAAACTTATTGCAGAAGCTAAATCCAATATTAGCGATGCCATTAATACATTGCGTAATATGGCCAAAAGTATGAATGGAGATACCGTTATTCAAATCGGTTTTAGGCATGCAATTAAAGAATTAATTAATAGTATCAATAATAGCGATATACTTCACATTACACTCGTTGAAGTTGGCGCTCCCTTTAATCTTCATGCAGATAAATCTTTACTTGTTTTTAGGATGGTACAAGAAGCCATACAAAATGTACTTAAACATGCAAATGCCACTCTTGTAATTATTCGTCTTACAAATGATCATGATTATTGCTCAATAGAAATTCAGGATAATGGAATTGGTTTCGATACTAGCGCAGAAATAAAAGAAGGTATAGGCATCAATAGTTTGTACAAAAGAGTAGCTTTACTTGGCGGCAAACTAAGTATCAAAAGCAGCCCACAAAAAGGTACAACAGTTAATATCCATCTATAAAATTATGAAAACCCCCATTGCCATTGTAGACGACCATACTCTTTTTCGCCAAGGATTAGCCTCCCTAATTAATAGTAGCCCGGTATATGAGGTTTGCTTAGATTGTAGTGATGGCTTAGCATTGGAACATCTGTTACCAAGCGCTGAAACAAAACCCAAAATTCTATTGCTCGATATTATGATGAAGCATAAAAACGGTTATGAAACAGCCGTTTGGCTCAGGAATAACTATCCTGATATTTTAATACTAACCTTGAGTACTATGGATCATGAAATGAGTATTATTAGGATGATACGACATGGTGCCAGGGGATATATTTTAAAAGACGCGGATACGGAGGAGCTTTTTACTGCTTTTACGTCATTACTTGATGAGGGCTATTACTATAACGAATTGGTAACGCAGAAAATAGTAAAGGGGCTACACAACAGTATTCATGTTAACGAAAACGAAACCCGGTTTTTACAACTTGCCTGTAATGATATGAGCTATCAGCAAATTGCAGAAGCCATGCACAAGAGCGAAAAAACCGTTGATGGCTACCGCGCTGATCTCTTTAAAAAATTTCAAGTAACCTCACGCGTGGGTATGGTACTTTACGCAATACGTGCAGGGTTGGTGAATTGGCAGTGAATGATTAGCTATTTTCTAAACGGTGGCTTATACTGATAACTTAACCTTCTCCAAAGCCATTCCATCGGACCGAAATGAAAATATTTCAACCAGATGGTAAAAATCATATAGTATAATTGATGGCGTTGTAACTATCCAAACAAACCAAAACTTACCTAAATTGTAGGTGATATTTGCTTTGGAAAAAAACAGAAAGAAAAATTATCTTTTAAAATAGATATTACCTCATAGTAATTGGTGCTTAAGCCAACAGCAAACATTGGTTGGGTAACATGTTAGGTTGGGTTGTTTTTAAGCGTATTGTTTATACAAAAACAAATAAGGCAGGATAATTTACATCAAAAAAATGATTTGCATACATATTTATTCCCATAAATAAAGACTAATTTACTTGTACTTCTAAAATTATATAGATATGCTAAATCGTTTACTTACCGTAATGCTACTGGTGTTATTCACCAGTATTTCATTTGCCCAGTCTAAACAAGCCATTACACATGAGGCGATGTGGATGATGAAAAGAGTAGGTGCCCCTCAGGTGAGTTCGGATGGAAAATGGGTAGTATTTAATGTTACAGATCCATCTTACAATGAAACTGAACAGGTATCCGATTTGTGGATTGCTTCAACTGATAAAAATAATAAACCGAGAAGACTCACAAACAGCAAGGGTAGCGAAGGTGGTTATCAATGGAGCCCCGATGGCACCTATTTAGCTTTCTCTTCCAAAAGAGAAGGCGATGATGCGGCACAAATTTATCTGTTGAATGTAAAAGATGGGGGTGAAGCGCTGCGCATCACTAATTTATCAACCGGTGCTGCTTCTCCACAATGGAGCCCTGATGGTAAATCGATTTTATTTACCAGCAGTGTATATCCGAATGCTTTTACAGATAGCGCTAATAAAAAAATTGCGGAAGAGAGAAAAAAAATAAAATACAAGGCCAGGGTTTATAGCAGCTTCCCTATTCGTGATTTTGACCATTGGAGGGATGATAAGCAACCCCATCTTTTTGTTCAGTCGATAGAGCCGAATTCATTAGCAAAGGATCTTTTTACCAATGTGTCTATTGTAAATAAAGAAGGTTTCAGCTTTATTAGTGCTTCTTGGAGTAAGGATGGAACAGAAGTTATTTTTAGTGCCAGCACCGATTTGAATACGGCTGCTTACCAAGAGCCAACAACCAATCTTTATAAAGTATCTGTAAAGGGCAGTGATGCCATAAAGCTAACCGGTGATGGAGATGATTATAGTAATGCCCAAATGAGCAGCGATGGCAAATATTTATTATGCTATGCTTCTGCTAACAATAACTACAAAGTTTATAATATCAACAAATTAGTACGTTTCGAGTGGCCATCTATGCAAAATAAAACCTTTCTAACACCGGCTTTAGATCGGCCTATTAATAGTTATACAGAAGCCAATGGAAATATTATTATGAGTGTGGAAGATCAGGGAAATGATAAATTATTTTCTTTACCGATTGCCGGAGGTAAGCCTCAATTACTTAGCAATAATCCGGTTGGCTGTTATAATGCAGCCAGCGTGTCTGCCGATGGACAAACAATTGTATGCAACTACGATAATGCATCTATGCCAACAGAAGTTGTTAAGATCGGCAATAATAATCACGTCTTTATCTCAAGCTTTAATGAAGAGAAATTAAAAACACTGGACTTACCTAAACCGGATGTAGTATGGATGACAAGCAGCCGAGGAAAAAAAATACGTAGTTTATTATTGAAGCCTGCAGGTTTTGATGCGAATAAAAAATATCCATTGTTTGTAGTATTTCATGGCGGGCCTGCCGGCTCATGGAAAGATAATTGGGGGTATCGTTGGAATTATCATTTACTCGCTGCTCCGGGTTATGTTGTTTTGTTGACTGATTATACTGGTTCTACAGGATATGGTGATAAATTTGCACAAGACATTCAATTCGATCCATTCGAAGGGCCTAGCAATGAAATCAATGAGGCCGCTGCTGATGTAATCAAACGTTATGCATTTATTGATGGAACTAAACAGGCCGGTGGTGGTGCAAGTTATGGTGGACATTTGGCTAACTGGATGCAGGCTACAACTTCACAATATAAATGCCTAATATCACATGCCGGCCTGGTTAACAGTGAAGCACAATATGGCACAAGCGATGTTATCTGGGGAAGAGAAGTAATGAATGGTGGTGCGCCATGGACACAAAACAAAGTATGGAAGGATCAAAATCCTATCCGCTATGCTGCCAAATTTAAAACACCCATTTTGGTTACTGTTGGTGAACAAGATTTTCGTGTACCCATAAACAACTCTTTGGAGAATTGGGCAGCGTTACAACGCATGAAAGTGCCGTCTAAACTGCTCGTTTTTCCGGAAGAAAATCATTGGATATTAAGAGCAGAGAACAGTCGCTTTTGGTACAGTGAAGTTCATGCCTGGTTAAAAAAATATTTATAGTTAAGAAGTGAATATAATTTAGAGAAACCAGCGGTGTTATCTGGTAAGGTTAAGCGTTGATTGGATTTTTTGGATATTTATGGGTATAGATATGGGTATTTCTTGATTTTTGGGTATTTTTGGGTAATAATTTGGGTATGAATACAGAAAGCCTCAGAATTACGCCGGAAATACTTTTCCTGATCTCTGAAATAGACGAGTTCAAAGGGGCATGGCGGGCATTGGGGCAATTAGCCCCTGAACAGCTTTCCTCGCTTAAAAAAGTCGCCACGATTGAGAGCATTGGTTCTTCTACTCGTATTGAAGGAAGCAAGCTGACTGATAAGGAAGTCGAGGTTTTGCTTTCCAACCTTGAGATACAAAAATTCGAGACACGGGATGAACAAGAGGTCGCCGGATACTCTTCCGTTATGAACCTGATCTTCCAGAGCTACGCCGATATTCCTCTTTCGGAAAACTATATCCAGCAACTCCATTCTGTTCTGTTGCAACATAGTGAAAAAGATTATTGGCATAGGGGTAATTATAAGAAGTCACCTAACCATGTAGAGGCTTTCGATGCCCAGGGTAAAAGCCTTGGCTTGGTCTTTGAAACAGCAAGCCCTTTTGAAACACCCATCAGGATGCGCGATCTTGTTGAATGGGCAGGGCAAGCCTATGCAGAGAAGAAACTTCATCCCCTTTTAATAACCGCTATCGTCATTGTAGAGTTTCTGGCGATACACCCATTTCAGGATGGTAACGGCAGGCTATCGCGGGTACTGACGACATATCTTCTTCTAAGAGAAGGTTATCATTATGTGCCGTATAGTTCTCTTGAAGCGGTAGTCGAGCAAAGTAAAGAGGGTTATTATTTAGCCCTGCGCCAAACACAGGGAACATTGAAAAATGAAACGCCTGACTGGCAACCGTGGGTCTTATTTTTTCTTCGCGCCCTGCGGCATCAGAAAAAAAGACTGGAAGCAAAAGTAGAAAAGGAAAACCTTTTGCTTGTGAAGCTTCCCGACCTGTCTTTAAAAATTCTGCAACTGGTGCAATCAAGGGGTAAGGCAACAATCAGCGATATTGTAACCATCACCAATGCCAATCGCAATACAGTGAAAAAGCATCTTGAATCACTTGTTGAAACAAATCGACTACAAAAAAATGGAGTAGGTAAAGGAACCTGGTATGTTTTATGACGGCGTTTTAAACTTCGTCAGCAGAGACCACTACATCAAAATTCACCCCAATAGCCTCAAAGTGTTTTCGACCACACCTGATCTTGTCTGCTTCGGAATTACGGAGCTTCTCGAAATTCCTTGTACCCTTTGTTTCTCTGACAAGATAGATCGTCGAATCTTCATGTTTCACTATTGCCCAATCGGGATTGTACTCACCGATGGGGGTTTCAACGCGAAACCAATTTGGGAGCTTCACAAAAAGTTTGATGTCTGTTCTTTTCTCAAGCTCCTCCGCAAATTTCCGCTCAATATCGCTTTGATACATTACTTTATCAAAGATAGATTTTTGAACTTCAAGGCACTGCTCAAAGTAGTCTTTCAGTTCATCTTCCCTGAATAACTGCATACTCCATTCAGTTTGACCAACTGTAAGCTTCTCGTATTTAATTCCGTCAATCATCAGACGATGAAGTTCTCTATTGATGGTGTTGGAAACCTCATCCATGAAACGTTGAGGGTTGATTAGAAATTCTTCTAGTCTCCCACTTCCTTTAACGATTTCTACGATTGTTCTACGTGTAAGCTCGGTTTGCTTCTGAACGTAGGAAATGATATCCGGTAGACCGCCGCCAAATGAAATATCTTGAGTATTTGATTTTATTTTTTCACTCTTAACACCACTTACCTTTACACCTAATTGTGCTTCAAGATAGTGTACCCGAACGGGTTCAATCTTCTCCATTTTCTGAATAGCACGAGTACAATTTCTAATAAGGTCTTCAGTTTTGTATTCGACCTCATAAGTTGTACGGTGTTTTATCTTGTTCCAGAGAGCTTCAAATTCAGCATCAAGAAATATTTCTTTGTTGATCTTAAGACGCTTTGGCTCTTCGTCTTTCTTGATATGTCTTTCAAGCTGATAGTTCTGTAGAATACTGATAATATCAGATTCCACAGATACATATTTTTCGGGCAATTTCAGCGTAAACCCATCTTGAGACGGCTGGAAGGCAGGAAGGATTTTGCCTGATATATCAAGAAAGCCGTTTGTAACCAGCACTCCCCAAATGTCTTCCGATTGCTCGCGACTAAAAATTGTCTCCTTATCACCGATTAGTTGATAGATACCCTTGAAAGCGATTTTAGGCACTTTTCCAAAAGTCACACCGCAATCTTCTTCATACTCAGACTGTAGCTTGGACGCGAATTCATCATAGCTTTCATTGGCAACAACAGTAAGTTTATTGATATTATCATCAAAAACTCGGTTGCCGTCTTGATTGACCGGCAAGCGAAGACCTCGACCAATTTCCTGCCTTTTTTTAATAGCTGAACGACTTTCATTCAGTGTACAAATCTGGAAAACGTTAGGGTTGTCCCATCCTTCGCGAAGCGCAGAGTGAGAAAAGATGAATTTCAGCGGTTCATCCAAAGACAACAGCTGTTCCTTGTTGCGCATGATTTTAGCGTATGTGTCATCATCAGCCTGTGTTGCACCGTTAGTGTCTTTCAATATGCCTTTCTTATCTTGGGAAAAATATCCATCATGTATTTTATCAACGGGATGAACATTTAATGCTGTGTATTGAGGGAGCTTTATCAGTTCGTTATAGCTCTGTTCAAATAATTCCGCGTACTTGCCCACGATAGCCTTACCGTCTTCTGAATAAGCTCGATAATTTGCTACTCTATCAATGAAAAACAGACTTAATACTTTAATACCTTGCCCCTTCAGTTGAAGCTCTTTATCCAAATGCTTCTTGATTGTATTTTTGATTTGAACGCTTGCAAGATCATCCTTGATGCCGCCACGTTCTTGACCTTTGTAAAGCCTACCAACTGTAAAATCTATGTATTCGTTATTTGGCTCTGCGCTTATATCCAAAACCTCAAAACCATTACGATAGGCTTCTCTTTCATTTGACAGTGAAAAAAGATCGCTGTTTTGCGTCACCCATATATCTTTTTCGGCAATTTTTCCTTTGCCCTGCACCTGTATTTTAATACGTGCTCGTATCCCTTTCTTATTATCTACGTCCAATAATTTAACGTAAGCATCGTTTTGTGCGTTTGCACCCGTCACAGAAGCAACAACAATTTGCTTTACAAGTCGAAGTTCATAGGCTCGAACTGGGTCGAGTTTATAAACAAGATTATATAGGTTCTTATGTGTTGCAGAGAAGCGAAGAATACAAGAGGGGTTAAGGGATTTGATCGCATCCTGTGCTCTGGGTGTGTTATCTACACTCTGCGGCTCATCAATAATAACAAAAGGCTTTGTTGCCTGAATGAACTCGATAGGGCGACGACCAGAGAGCT
>JAIEQT010000012.1 GCA_019747455.1 Chitinophagaceae bacterium
AAAAGTTATAACACAAACAATAAAATCTCAAATACCAGCAATAATTCCAGAAGACTTGTGGAATAAAGTACAAGCAAATCTAAAAGTCAATAAAAAAGAATCTGTTGGGAAGAAAGCCCAATATCATTATTTATTAAATGGACTCATTTATTGTGAGAGATGTGGCAACAGATATTGGGGTAAAAAAAGACTTAAAGGGAATGATAACGCATATAAGTGTTTATCAAAGAAATATCCAGATCCAAAATGTAACAATCGTGGCTTGAGTTTGCCTAGATTAGAAACATTTATTCTAAATTATCTTCAGAGAAAACCTTTAAGTTCCAATGTCATAAAAGATTTACCTAAACCACCCACTTTACTTGATCAATATATAGAGCAAAAGGAAAAAAAAGCTGTCGAATTAAAACAAATATCTGTCTCAATTAAGAATTTAGCCAATAAGCTAGATAATTCAAATATAATTGATGAGGTATTAGATAAACTTAATTCAATGCAAAAAAAACGTCAATCGATAGTGGATGTAATTTCACTGTTGGAGAAAAATATTGCATTTGAAGAACAACTAAATCCTAATTCAAGCCTAATTAAAGAAGGAAGAAAACGGTTATCTATAATAACAAAAATTAATGCTGAGTTTGGTGAAATTAGCAAAGCTGTTAAAAATCTTGTCGATTGGATTTCAATTGAATATGTAAATCAAAATAAGCCTGCTTTTTTTTTAATAAAAATAAAATTAAAAGGGTTGCCATATATCGATCAATTTAAAGCTGATTTTCATCTAAAAGAATTTAATCAACAAGGCTATTATGTTTCAAAACTAAATTCAAGAGGTGTGCCAATTGTTAATATTTCTAGTTCCACTGAATTTGATTTAGAGCAAATATTAAAAAATATCAGGTTATTAAGCCCAGCTGAAGCAAAGAGGCCTGCATACAATAACACCTTTCAAATTAAAGATGCAGATATATATAAATTTGATTAATTTTGTTACTACCTTAATTACCCGTATAAACATGTTATTACGGTGGATGGTTAGGCCAGATTCATCCGGCGTTGATTTTGGAATATGGAAAAAGATAAAGCCTCATCAATTAATTTGTCCGATCGATCTTCATGTAGCGCGCGTAGCAAAACGATTTGGATTATTAGAGCGCAAACAAATAGACTGGCAAGCCGCTGAGGAATTGACTATGTATTTGCGTAAGTTAGACAATAACGATCCTGCGAAGTATGATTTTGCATTATTTGGATTAGGAGTGATGGAGAAATATTAACTTACAAACGTGATTGAATACAATTTAGATATTGCCACTGTAGATCAACTTACGAAACAAGAATTGATCGATACGATTAATTATTTAATAAATCATGATTTTGAAAAACTGATATATGCTTTATATCGAATAGATGTGTATGAGCATAAGATTCGAAATTTATTGGAAAATAGAACCGATATCAATGCGGCCACACTAATAGCAGACGCTATCATAGCCAGGCAATTGGAGAAAAAAATAGCTAGAGAAAAATATAGACAAGTACCCCCCGATAAGCCCGAAGATGCTTGGTAAGTTTATCTCAGTAACTCATCAATTCGCGCAAAAGAATATCCTCTTCGCTTGAGAAATTGAATGAGTTCACCCATCTTATTATAGAGTTTATCTTTTCGTCGTGGATCTGTACCTATATGTATTAAAATGATATTACCATTTAATCCGCCGGGCATTTGCTCCTTTCTTTTCAATCTGGCAATGATACTATCCGTACTTTGATAGGCTTTACCCATTCCCGGCCACGTATAATCTGCATTCGTATACGTTCCTGGTGTAAAACTACATAAATCCATACCACGCCAATTCGTCCAGCTAGCGATACTGTCATTCCACCATTCATAAGGGGGAATATATACTTGCTGGAAACGGGTATCAATACCTAATGCTACCATAGCTTTAAAATTTTCATCTAAATCACGATCAAAAATTTTTTTATCAACCAGTAAACTATCCCGTTTATTCCAATCACAATACAAAAGATGCTCGTTACTATGGGCACCCATATAATGCCCTGCCGCATTGGCTTTTCGTATGGCTGACGAAAATGATTGATTACGATAAAACCTGCCGGTAAGAAAAAAACCAGCTTTTATTTTCTCCTTCTCTAAACAGGTAAGAATAGATTCCATTCCCTCGCCAAATTCGTCGCCGGTAAATACAAATGATAGTTGCTTTTTAGTATTCATCATACGTACAATACCACCTTGTATGGTATCTCCTATTTTATCACCGGGATAAGCAGTCCAACCTCCCTCTAATTTATCTTTATACTTTCGGGTGTACATGGTAGGAAAAGTAGAAGGCATTTTTTGTTGCCTACCTTCTGATTCCATGGCTGCTAATAAATAGATTAATGATGCCGTACCATCCATGGTAGGTTCATTGGTACTATAATCGCCATAATCATCGTGATATACGGCCAAGCTACTTTGAAAATCAGCATATTCATCTGCATCCTTCAACTGAATCCCAATCAGTCCTTTATAAATAGAAGTATATACAGGACCATCTACCAAGCCTCCATAAATAGGATAATTTTTAAGATGTGTAAAAGCACTATGCGGATCTTCAGGCGTATCGCCCCAACTAGGTAAGCCATATATCATACTAGTACCCCATGGATTACACCCAAATAACCAATCGATATTAGCTTGCTCTAATTCTTCATACACTGAATTATTTGTTAAAGCTCTGTACCAATAACACTGTTGTGCAAATGCAACTGTAAGGTTATTGCTACACCATATAAATGGAACCCCTCTCCAAAAAGCATTTTGCTTAGCTTTCTGCCAAACTGCTTCAATCCCTTTTTGATAAAATGAAAGAATCGTATCTCTTTTTGCACCTATTAATTTTTTTGCGAGTATATAATGCCCTACATTAACAAAAGGATACCATTGATAATGTCCAGCCGTATCTTTCCCAAGCCAAGGTGTAACAGGTTCTCGTTTGGCAAAATCGTACGCTTCTTACACACTCTTATCACTACCGATTGTAGCATGCATTAGCTCCATATCATCAACCCAATTATCCTCTGCATAGATATAAGGCGACCGAACCGAAGCAGTTTGGGTAACACCAAGTTTTTGATATGCATATGCCATGGCACTGGCTGCCTTCTGTTTATATATTTCTTCTTTCAAATACATTTGGGTAGCGCTAGTATATTTCCTTGCTACGCTCTCTCCTAATGCAAAAGCAGCACTGTACTTAGCGGCTGTAGAACTGGTACCCGTTGTATTATTTAAAAATTTTCCACGTTGTTGCGGTAATCCGTTTATAAAATATAAAGATCGTTCAAGGCCTTTACCATAATAGGTATCTTCTTTTGGAATACGCATACCCATATGATCTCTATCATCTCCTAATTGATTAAACATCCAATCTTCACGCGGATGCATTTTTATTAACCAATCTAATCCCCAGCGTGCTTCATCTAACACATCGGGAAAACCATTACTACCTCTATCTCCCATAAAATCATATTTATCCCTAAACACGCCCGGGAATTGATCGCAGGCCAGTAACAAATGATACACCGCATTCGCTGTAGTAGTGCCATATTGTAGATAGTCGCTCGCATCATGCCAGCCACCTACCGCATCTACATGTGAACTATCTCCAGGGCCAACAGTTTCTCCATACAAGCTATATCCATCATGGGTATGGCAACTATCTCTTAAAAAGGGATTATATCCACTCCTTTGCTGCCTCATATATTGTAAACAAAAATCAGCTGTTCCTTTATATACGTTCTTATCAATGTTAAATACAGGCGATTTAATAGTTCCTGCTTGAATAAAATATTTCCCCTCTTTATTAAAGCCTGTAAAAATCAATCTATACGTATGCTTAAAAGGGCCGTATTCACCATGGTTTTTTCCGGCCTTAGCCCGCCAAACTTTTTTACCCGTTACAGCATCTACAATAGTAAATGATTGAATAGGTTTATTGGCTTTACTGCACCATACAGCAACTTTTGGTTTATTTGGTTTATACCCTAATAAATTAATACGTATCCAAGTACTATCGGCAGCAGACAATTGAAGTGTAAATAGATATACAAGAAATAGCCATATATATCGCATCCCAAATTTTTACTTAAATATACAAACCGTATAACACTTGAATTCACTTATTTTCGCAAAGCAAAATTGCCTTATGAAGCTAGTTTCTTATTTAAATAACGGCCACGATCAGTTAGCATTTTTTGTAGATGGATTTTTGTATGATTGTGATTTAGTACATCCGGAACTACCCAATAGTATGAATATGTTTTTGCAGTATTGGGAAGAAATGTTTCCGATAGCACAGCAAACGAATGCAGCTATTTTAGCAGGAAGAATAGGCAAAGAGAAGGGTATAGATATAAACAGCATTCAGTTATTAGCTCCAGTTCCCTTCCCAACCTCTTGTAGAGACGGATATGCATTTAGGCAACATGTGGCCGCAGCACGCAGAAATCGTAAAGTAGATATGATCCCTGAATTTGATCAATATCCCATATTTTATTTTACGAATCATAACAGTATCCAAGGTCCGGGAGATATTCTTTGTATGCCGGATCATTTCGAGAAATTAGATTTTGAACTGGAAGCTGCCATCGTTATTTGTAAAGCAGGAAGAAATATTAAAGCTGAAGAGGCTGATAATTATATAGGCGGACTTATGATCATGAATGATATGAGTGCGCGTAGGTTACAAATGGAAGAAATGTTACTAAACTTAGGCCCAGCTAAAGGAAAAGATTTTTCTACCGTAATTGGACCTTGTTTAGTTACACTAGATGAATTAGCCCAGTATGAAGTTACCCCTAAAGAAAACCACACAGGTAAAGCATGGAACCTAACTATGAAGTGCTGGGTAAATGGTATTCAAGTAAGTGAAGGAAATGTAGCAGATATGGATTGGACTTTCGCAGAAATCATAGAACGCTGTGCATATGGTGTTACGCTTCACCCTGGTGATGTAATCGGCAGTGGTACTGTAGGTACAGGTTGTTTTTTAGAATTGAATGGCACAGGTAAACTCAATGATCCAAATTATACTGAACAATGGCTGCAGGCGGGAGATATTGTAGAGATGGAGATCGAAGGATTAGGGAAGTTAAAGAATACGATTATCAAAGAAGAGGAGGATTTCTCGATATTAGCAAGAAAGAAGTAGTTACGAGATACGGGGTGCGGGTTACGTGTTACCGTTAAAAAACCTAACTCATTAAGTAATAATACTCAAAGACTTATTTTCATTTTCAGTAGGTTTAGAAATGATCAATGAAGACAAACTCAGTAAGTTAGAGGTTTGGAAAAGTGCTATGCATATTGGCGTAGAGATATACAAATTAAGCCTTGAAAATGAATGCTTAAAAAAAGATTTTTCGATTCGCGACCAAATACGTAAGTGTGCATTATCAATTTCAAATAATATTGCTGAAGGGTTAGAATATAATAACAATAATGATTTCGCAAGATTCCTAAGAATAGCAAAAGGTTCGTGTGGAGAAACAAGAAATTGTGTGATTTTCTTGTCTAAAATTGGCTATATTACAAGCAGCGAAGAGGAAATTTTTTGTTGCCAATTAATAGTACTTTCAAAACAACTTGGTAGTTTTATATCTTATTTGAAAAGTATTAAACCAAATACTAAAGACTCGACTCGCAACCCTAAACCTATAACCACTATCTCGTAACCCGAATCTCGTATCTCGTATCTTTATAAAATGATAATTGATTTCAGTACACTATCTATCACTCAAAAACAAGCATGGCTCCAGCATGCCATTACCCCACGGCCCATTTGTTTTGCCAGTACTATTGATAAAAAAGGGAATCCAAACCTGAGTCCTTTTAGCTTCTTTAATTTATTTTCTTCAAATCCACCAATAATAGTTTTTTCCCCATCACGTAAAGGGAGAGATAATACATTGAAACATACACTAGAGAATATTTATGAAGTACCGGAATGTGTTATTAATATTGTTGACTATAATATGGTGCAGCAGGTTAGTTTATCCAGTTGTGAATACCCCAAGGGAACAGATGAATTCATTAAAGCCGGTTTTACTAAAATACACGCATCAGTAGTAAAACCTCCTATGGTTGCAGAAGCAAAAATTAAAATGGAATGCAAAGTATTAGAAACAAAAAGCTTAGGAGAACAAGGTGGTGCCGGACAATTAGTAATAGCTGAAGTAGTTTTAATGCATGTAGATGACGATATTTTGAATGCAGATAAGACCATGATTGACCAAGAAAAAATTGAGCTTGTAGCTCGGTTAGGTGGCGATTGGTACTGCAAGGTAAATAAAGAGAATATGTTTAAAGTAGCCAAACCTAATACACAATTAGGTATTGGTATAGATGCATTACCTGAAAGCGTTCGTAGTAGTAAAATTCTTACCGGTAATCATTTAGGACAGTTAGGTAATGTTCATGAAATGCCGGTTATTGATCCTGCCTTTACGGATGATACCCTCAAAAACATCATTGAATATTATGCTATCAATCCTGCTGATATGGAACAGGAGCTTCATAAACATGCAGCAAGTTTGCTCAATCAAAATAAAGTAGTGGAAGCATGGCAAGTACTACTAGCTGGCGAATAAACTTCTTCTTCTTTTTTACCCAATAAAGCTCTTCCTAATTCCATTACATGTTGCACTATTTCATAAGTGGTATGTTGTAAGGTAAGTGGTTTAGGGTTTGGGGAAGAAAGCCAAGAGTTAATAGTTTGGGTGAATTCACTATCAATTTTATTTACAATAGTTATTCCAAAGTTTTTTAATGCTGCGGCGTTGCAAAGTTGTTCATATTGTCCGCGTATAGGTAAACACATTAATTTTTTACCCAGATATAAGGCTTCTGCCGGTGTTTCAAATCCGGCACCGGTTATTACACCTTCGCTTTCTATCATACTTTTTGTAAACGCCTCATTCGATATAGGAATGAACCGTATATTATTACTCCGGGTAGGAGTTTTCACTCGCTTTGAAAATACCTCAAAATATATATCCGGATGTTGATATAAATAATGCATCAACATATCATCACTATAATGAGACAAATAAACAGTTATATGCTTTTTATTCGTTGGATTGGCATGAAGGATGTTAGATTTTAAAATAGGAGAAAAGATAAACTGATCGTAAGCCTCAAAATGTAGTCCAACATAAGCACTGGCTTTAGCATATTGATGTAATACCCATTCCCCTGCTATATCTTTTTTAGACGTACGCGGCGTATGTTTACTTTGAAAACTAGCCTGATGTCCAAAACCTATACTGGGTTTACCTTTTAGCTTACAAGCTAAGGCTGTTATACAATCAAAATCGTTTAATACAATATCATATTTTTCTACAGGCAATGAGTTGGCTTCTTTCCAAACAGAAACCAAACTGCAGTCTTTTAGCATTTTCCAATAATCTAGTCCACCTTTATTCCCATAGAACAAACTTAATCCCTTGCTTCTATATTTAATCGGCAATTCGGCTTGTAGATTACTATTACTTCCGCTTAAAAAAATATCTACTTCACCATATTGCTGAATAAAAGGCAAGATTTCAATAGCCCTGCTTATATGTCCGTTACCGGTTGCCTGTACTGCATAAAGTATCTTCATGATTGTACAGCTAAAGAATGAATAAATAAGGCAATTTCATCGGTAACCACATTGAGTTGTGGTAGTTTCTTTTCCATTGTAACAACGGGTGCAGCTTGTTTTGCAAATTGTTTTTCGTCATATTGAAAGATCGTCCATTCATTGTGTGCGTATTCCAAAGCAGTAAGATTCTCAATCCAATCGCCGCTATTTAAATAGGTAACAGAGCCATCTTTGGTTGTGATCTCTCTTTTTTGTGGTTGATGAATATGTCCGCAAATAACATAGTCATATTTTTTTTCAATGGCTAATTCGGCTGCAGTTTGTTCAAAATCACCGATCCAGGCAACTGCTTTCTTAACGCCGTTTTTAACTTTTTTACTAAAACTCATTTTCTCTTTACCCATTGCCCTCAAGCACCAGTTAATAAAGCTATTGATGAGAATGAGTAAATCGTAGCCATGTCCGCCCAATTTCGCCAGAAGTTTAGCACTCCCTTTTGTGGTTGCGTCAAATACATCACCATGAAAAATCCATGTCATTTTTCCATTGATTTCCATTACCACTTTATCCGTTAACTGGAAATTTCCCATGGTCATATCGCTATACCTGCGAAGCACTTCATCGTGATTACCCGTAATATAAATAACCCTTGTACCCTTACTCAATAAGTTCATAATTTCTTTGATCACCTGCATGTGAGATACAGGGAAATATCGCTTATTAAACTGCCAGATATCAATGATATCTCCGTTTAGAACCAGTATTTGCGGTTGGATACTTTTGAGGTAGTTTACGATTTCCGTAGCATGACACCCATAAGTGCCCAGATGAAGATCGCTTATTACAACTACGTCTAAATCTCTACGTTCCATAAAGAAGGGTTTTGTAAAGTTCCCATCTCAATATGACGTAAATGTTAGGCGTACGTTATGTTAGTGTTAACAGCTATAAATCACCTAATTGCGGACGAAGCACAATATCTTCTACTACTGCCATTGGTGATAATTGAGCCGCGGCATATATCATGGCCGCAATATCATTCGCTTCCATGATACGCTTGGGATCAATCGAAAAACCATCCCAACTATGGCTCATGGTAGCGCCTGGCATCACGGCAGTAACTTTAATGCCTTTAGGTTTAAGTTCTTCCCGTAAATTTTTACTAAACCCTAATAAAGCGAATTTACTGATACTATAACTACCTCCATTAGCATAGGCCTGTAAAGAAGCTATTGAGCAAATATTAAAGATATGTCCGCTCTTTGCTGCAATCATAGCGGGTAAAAGAGCCCGTGTAAAATGATAAGCACTGTATAAATTTGTATTGATCATTTGTTCAAGCAAGCCATCCTCTTCTTCGTGGATAGAACCGGGAATGAACTGACCGGCATTATTTACCAATATATCTGGAGTACCCTGTTGTAAACACCAATGAGCAAAAGCTTTTACTTCATCCTGAATAGCCATATCTGTAGGCATCCCTTTTACCAAAGCGTTAGGGTATTTAGTTTGCAGCTCTTGTACAGTATCGTATAAGGATCTTTCGCCCCTGCTACAAAGCAATAAGGTAGCGTTTGCGGCTGCAAATTTTTCAGCTACAGCTCTTCCTATTCCTTTAGAGGCTCCGGTGATAATAACGATCATAATCTTCAGTTATAAGTCTTCAATCTAGAATCTACAATCTGTAGATTTTAATCAAATATACTATAGCAGATTGAAGATTAAAGATTGAAGATTACCTTCACACAATGCACGCCTCACTATCCACCAAACACTATAAACACATCTTCTTCGACCTCGATCATACCCTTTGGGATTTTGAAGCTAATTCGAAAGATACTATTCAGCAGCTATTTGAGAATAATGATTTAGCGGCTAGAGGAATTCCTAATTTCGAAGAATTTCACAACCGTTATACTTTTCATAACGAAAGATTATGGGATCGTTATTCAAAAGGTTTTATTAAACAAGAAGAGTTAAGGTGGAAGCGCATGTGGTTATCGCTACTCGATTTCAAACTTGCCGATGAACCTTTAGCAAGGGCTATGGGCGTTCAGTATTTAGCGTTACTTCCCTCTCGAAAAAAGCTATTTCCCTATACCATTGAAGTGCTCGAGTACCTGAAGCGTAAAGGATATACTATGCATTTGATTACGAATGGTTTTGAAAAAGTTCAGTATGATAAAATAAATAATAGCGGCATCGCAGTTTACTTTACAGAAGTTATCACTTCCGAAGCCAGCAATAGTTTAAAACCCAATAAAGAGATCTTTGATTATGCACTGGCAAAATCGGGCGCTGCTGTAAAAGAAAGTGTTATGATCGGAGATAATATAGAAGCGGATATTAAGGGGGCATTAGGGGCAGGCTGGGACTGCATTTTCGTAAATCATATTTCAGCTAGCCCCGATATAGTACCAACCTATACGGTATATCATTTACAAGAGTTAGAAAATATCTTATAAAAAAAGATCCCGATTAACTGGCAGTTAATCGGGATCGTAAATCAAGTATCAACACATTAGGCTTTAGCAGCCGGCTTTGTTACTTTCTTATCTTCTTTCTTCACCTCTTTTTTGTCTTCTTTTTTGCAGCACTCTTTTCCGTCTTTAGCTGCTTTTTTACAACACTCTTTATCGCCTTTACCACATTTTTTTCCATCACCGCTATGCGCAAAGCTTACCCCAGTTACTAATAAGGCTGCTGTAGCTAATAAGAATAATTTTTTCATATAGTTTATTTGTTTGATGAATCTAAAATACGTGCAAAAAATGAAAAACTTACGCAAAAAATGTTAAAACTGGCTACCAGCTTGCCAATACGGTAACCCCGCCTTTCACAACCTGATTCAAGTGCACATCTACCTTAGTACCTATCGGTAATAAAATGTCTACCCGGCTACCAAATTTAATAAACCCATACTCATCGGTTTGTTTAACAGTTTGCCCAACCGAAGTATAGTTACAGATTCGCTTTGCCAATGCCCCGGCTATTTGCTTATATAGAATCTCGCCATGATTATTTTTTACAGCCACACTCCACCTTTCATTTTCAGTAGATGATTTTGGATGCCAGGCCACTATATATTTACCCTTATGATATTGATTATAGGTAACTACACCACTTATAGGGTTTCTATTGACATGCACGTTAGCCGGACTCATAAAAATACTCACTTGGATACGCTTGTCTTTAAAATATTCTTCATCTACCACTTCCTCAATAACAACCACTTTACCATCGGCCGGACAAATCAATTTATTTTCATCGATTGTTAAGGTTCGATTAGGTATCCGGAAGAATGAAATTATAAAAAGCAGCAACCCTAATGTAATAATAAATAATGCCGTTGCCAACCAAGGTAACGGACCGCTTAAAAAACTCAATGAGATCATATTGATCAGTCCAAACAAAAAAGCTGTAATTGCGATGGTTTTATACCCTTCTCTATGAATCGTCATTGCAATAATTTAGAGGGCAAAGGTAATACCAAATGGGATAAACTACTAGTAAAATAGGAACAAAACCAGCCATACAGCAGGTGCTGCAAAAAGCAATGAATCAAATCTATCGAGAAAGCCACCATGCCCGGGCATAATGTTACCACTATCTTTTACATTGGCCATGCGCTTGAGTTTACTTTCAAATAAATCGCCAAGCGTTCCGAAAACAGCCGCTGTGGTACTGATAAGTAATAGCGGCAGTATGGTAAAACCCCAAATTTTATGGGCGCCAAAACCAATGACAAATACAGCCAGTATTAAACCTCCTATTGTGCCCTCCCATGTTTTTTTGGGCGATATAGCAGCAAGTGGTGTTTTACCTATTAATGAGCCAACCAAATAAGCCATAGTATCATTTACCAATATAGATGCAATAATAAGCATAGGGGTGACCCAGCGAGGACCTTCAAAATAAAAATAACTTTTTTCGTAAAGATTAAATAAAGCTGTAGCCGGTAAGATAATATATATGAATACTAACGCTATGTACTTAAGCAAGGGGAGTGGAAATTTTTTATAGCCTTCATCAAATCGTTGAATAAGGGCCAATAACTCTATAGTAGCGCCCACCTGAATGATCAATAATAAGGCCCGAAAACTGTATGAGTTATACATAATACCAGCCAGCATTACTGCAACAAATACAATTGCTGTGATAGCGCGAGTTTTGAGTGTATTTAGGTTTAATGCCATTCTTTAGTCATTGGTCAGTAGTCATTGCTCAGTAGTCATTAAAGATTATTTCTTACTATTGACTAATGTCTAATGACTATTGACTATCTAGTTTAATAAACTTTTCTTCACTAGCCCTTCCGCTGTTTCCTTCAAATGCACCGGTACATAAATTTCAATATCACCAAAATTCAAATAGCTACTATCTTGTTTATTTAAAGCTTGTACCGGAATTTGGTTTTCAGCTAACATACCCTGCACAATACTTGCTTCTGCAGGATTACGGGTTACAAAAATTTTATACCACTTCATTATTTCTGTCATTGGTCAGTTGTCATTAGTCAATAGTGTTGACTTGCGCCTGCCTAAGGGCTATGTAGCGCATAATGAAAAATTCCTACTGACTATTGTCTATTGTCTCTTGACCACTTCTGTTTGCTAAAATACGATTAGATTCTTGCTGAAAAAAATAGAAAGCAGGAATAATAATAAGACCGATAAAGCCCATCCATAAAGGCGTAGCTTCATCCATTGCTTTTTCTAGCGAAGTACCTTTTTGTGTAAGCCAGTAAATTTGTGTTACAGCTATGGCATTATTAATAAAATGCAATAAAATGCTTAGCCATAAATTCTTACTTTGATAAAATACTATACTCAGTACAAGACCTAATCCTATACGCGGTAAAAATCCAAAATAAGAGCCATGAATGGCACTGAAAATAACAGCACTAAATATGATTCCTATATGTACATTTTTAAACCAGCCGATTAGTATTGGTTGTAATGAACCTCGAAAAAATACTTCTTCTACGAATGCAGGTAGTAAAGCAATTACGATCAGGCTTATAAAATAGTCGCCAATATTTTTCATGGTAGCAATGCTTAGTATACTTTGCTTATAGCTATTTTCCCAAGCAGTAGCCGTTTTTCGAAACTCACCTGAAACCGGAATTTGCTCATTGATATTTGCCAAAGCCCCACTTAAAAATAAAGCACCCACTGTTATAATAACTACTAATCCAACTTGTTTTATAGATAGGTTTTTATTAAACCCTAATTGTGCAAAAGGTTTTGTGTTATACTTTTTAGCAACCACAAAAGCAGGTACAAAAAAGGAGAAAAAAGCAATAACTGTATTTAATAGCCTATTCAGGTTCACGTATTCGGGCTTTAGCAGTGCCTCTTGCAGGGTTAATTTAGGAGTTTTAATAAAAAAATCACTTAGTGCTAATGCCAAACCTCCACTGGTAATCATGCAAACTCCCATTAATCCTATTAAAAGAGCAAAAGCGGTAGCGTACTGTTTATCTGGCAACTGATTCATCAATAAAAAATAAGGTTGTAAATTCGCAGTTTGG
>JAIEQT010000585.1 GCA_019747455.1 Chitinophagaceae bacterium
AGTAACGGTAGTTCTTCTGTTGATAGCGCGCCCCGATTCTGTTTTGTTATCTGCAATGGGCTTTGTGCTTCCATAACCTTTAAAAGAAATTCTTTCTCCGGCAATACCCTTGCCGATAATATAATTGGCAATAGACTTAGCTCTTTCTGTAGATAGTTTATTATTGTCTTCTGCCTTCCCAATATTATCTGTATGTCCGCCTATCTCAATCTGTAAGGAAGGATTTTCTTGTAATACTTGTACGAGTTTATCTAATTCAATATGGGCATCTTTAGGTAATTCGTATGCATTCGTATTGAATAGTATATTGTTGAAAACATAATTAGCGTTCAATTCAATGGGTTGTAATAAAATATTTTTCTTGTATACACTATCTGCCTCTTTACTACTCAGTGCATATAATTCACTATAAAATAAATAGCCTTTTCTATTCACTACAAAAGTGTAATCTTTTCCGATAGGGAGCGTAATAAAATATTCACCGGTTTCATCAGTTTGTACTTTCATGAGTGATTCACCGGTATTATTTTCAATTAATTCAACAGTAGAGGGTAGTTTTTTACCCGTTTTTTTATCTGTTACAATACCTTTTACATAAAGCGTTCTAAACGGACGAATATCTTTGCGCATATCAAAACGATACAAATCGAGCTGCCCTCTACTGTCAGCTCGGTCGCTGGCATAGTAGGCGGTTAATCCATCCGCAGATACTGCCAAGCTTCCTTCATTTTCGATGGTGTTGATAGGATACCCTAAATTTTCAGGAGTACCCCATTCGCCTTTGGTATTTTTTCTTACCACATACAAATCCGAACCTCCATAACCGGGTAATCCATCAGACGTGTAATATAGTGTTTGATTATCAGCATGTATATAAGGTGCCAGCTCATCGCCCGCAGTATTAATAGCAGCACCCATGTTTACAGCGGCCGACCAGGTTCCATTTGATTTTCTATAGCTTACATACAAATCTCTTCCACCATATCCTCCCGGGCGATTACTACTAAAATAGAGTGTTTGTTTATCCGGACTAATAGCCGGAGAACTTTCCCAAAAATCGGTATTGATAGCTGTGCCCATATTCTGAGGTTCGCTCCAGCCTTGGGGAGTATAATATGAAATATACAGATCAAAATTACCATAGCCTTGCTCCGCAAATCTTCCTGCAAAAAGCATCCATTCTCCATCTTGTGATACCGTTATAGCGCCTTTTTGGGGCTCTATATTTATATCCCCGTTTATAGCTTTTGCTTTACCGAAATTTTTGCCGTTGATAACACTTTGAAAAAAATCTTCTCTTAAATGTTCTCCTCTTCTGGTAAATACCAATAAACTATCGGTAACCGTAACTGAGGGATAATATTCTGAATAAGGAGAGTTTACACTATCGCCTAAGTTGATCGGATTAAATTGATATGTTTCACCGGTATGTTGAGCGGCGTAGTTTAATGCAAATTCATAACTTCTTTTTCTATAGTTAGCACTCTTAATACTTTTATCATTAAGTTTAGGTAAGCTCAAAAATTTATTTACAGCAGCCAATGCTTCTGTGAACTTTCCTTCACCCGCTAAATTGATAGAGTAGGGTAAATTATAAATATTGAAATAAATGGAATCTTTTGATCGTGCCTTTTCGTAAAATTGGTTGGATCTTTTGTATTGCTTTAATTGTCCGAATACACCCGCAGCAGATAAATAGGCATCTAAGTGATTGGTATCTGCCTCAATAGCATCAAGTAAGAAAGGCATCGCCTCTTTAAGTTCATCATTACGTAAAAATTCTATTGCTTTAGCATATAGTTTTGCTGATTTCTCCTTTACCTTATCCGAGTCGTACCATTGTGCTTTAGAGGTAAGCGCCAAGCCTATATACACACAGATAAAAGCAATTCGATTTTTCATAGTCTGAATATCGGAAAAAAAAGGGTATCGATTTGTTAAAATAGGGTACCTGCTGCTTTCTTAGTTGGTGTTAAGGTATTTGCAAGTATTTGTGAACTTGTAAACTCATTTGCCATTTCGGATTTTGTTGGATATAGTGGATGATTGCAGGTGTTACTTCGCTTGCTTTATCCCATTCGGGTTGCAAGTATAACTTACAAGAAGGAGATACTTGATTAGCGTATGTTTCAGCCCATTCAAAATCATGTTTATTATAAACGATAACTTTTAATTCATTAGCAAGTGGAATGATCTCAGATAAGGGGGCTTTGAATTTTTTGGGAGATAAGCATATCCAATCCCAATTACCGGAAAGAGGTGATGAGCCGGAGGTTTCGATATTTGTTTCAAAACCCAGTTCATGTAATCCGTTAGTTAAATCAGTAAGATCATGTAATAAAGGCTCACCGCCTGTAATTACAGCTAATCTTCCGGGAAATTTTTTCGCTTCATTCAAAATATGATCTACCGATTGTTGAGGATGCTTGGTCGCATCCCAACTATCTTTTACGTCGCACCAAAAACAACCCACATCGCATCCGCCCAAGCGAATAAAGTAAGCCGCCCTCCCTTGGTGAAAACCCTCTCCTTGCAAGGTATAGAAAGCTTCCATTACCGGTAATGTATTTATAGTGGGTAACATTTGCATGAGGTAAAGTTATATTAACCGCGATTGTTGAGATAGGCTTGCATGGTATTTTTCAATAAGCCGGCAATGGTCATGAGTCCAACACCACCAGGTACCGGCGTAATAGCACCGGCTTTTTTACTGGCTTCTGCATAATTCACATCCCCTTTTATACGAAATCCTTTTTTGGCCGTATCGTCGTTAACCCTTGTAATACCTACATCGATGATAATGGCTCCTTCTTTTACCATATCGGCAGTAACAAATTCAGGCTTACCTAAAGCAGCTACCAAAATATCTGCAGTAGCAGCAATCTCCACAAGGTTTGGGGTATATGAGTGGCAGATGGTTACTGTACAGTTTCCTTTTGCCATATTGCTGCTGAGTAATATACTCATGGGTCTGCCTACTATATTACTTCTGCCGATAACAACAGCATGTTTGCCTTTGGTAGGAATATTATAGTATTCGAGTAATAAAATAATACCGTATGGAGTTGCTGGTATAAATGTGGGTAAGCCTTGCACTAGTTTACCCACACTGCTTGGATGAAAACCATCCACATCTTTAGAAGGGTCTATAGCTTCTATTAATCTTTGTTCCGAAATATGTTTAGGTAGTGGTAGTTGTACCAAGATACCATCGATATCATTGTTCTTATTCAACGTATCTACTGTATGCAGTAATTCCTGTTCTGAAATATCATCGGGGAAACGGATAAGTGTGGATCGAAAACCTATTTCTTCACAATTCTTCACTTTGCTGGCTACATAAGTTTCGCTAGCCCCATTATTACCAATCAGAATAGCTGCTAAATGCGGACTAGGCTTGCCTTTTGCTACTAAATCAGCCGTTTCTTTTTGAAGTGATTCCTTAACGGAAGCTGATGCCATTTTACCATCTAGTACTAACATGCCGCAAAAGTATAATTATTTACCTTTGCGCTTCAATAAATGTATATGGAACAACTACCCAACAATCAATTGAATATTGAAATAAGCGAAGAAATGGCGGAAGGTGATTATGCTAACCTCGCCATTATAACACATAGCAATGCCGAATTTGTTATTGATTTTGTAAGTGTTATGCCCGGTACGCCTAAGAGCAGAGTGAAGTCTAGAATTATATTTACACCCATGCATGCCAAGCGTTTTATGAAGGCATTAGAGGAGAATATAGAGCGTTTTGAGGCAGCTAATGGTGCTATTCAAGATTTAGAGCAAGTAGAAATTCCTATGCATTTTGGAGGACCGGCAGGGCAGGCTTGATAATCTTCAATCTTCAGTCTTCAATCTGGAATCTTCAATCTTCAAACTGGGTTATAATTTGAAGACTACAGATTCCAGATTCCAGATTCCAGATTCCAGATTGAAGATTCCAGATTGAAGATTACAAAAGCCCTTCCTCTGCGAAGCTATAATAACCCTCACTGCTTACGATAATATGATCGGCCACTTTGATATCGAGGAAGCCGGCAGCTGTTTTTATTTTTTGTGTGAGTATTTCATCGGCACTGCTGGGTTTGAGATTACCACTGGGATGATTATGACATAGAATAATCGCTGTAGCCTGGTGTTCCAAGGCTTTCTTAAGTATGATACGTGGGTCGGCAACAGTACCTGTAATACCCCCCTCACTAATAATTTCAACTTGTAAAATTTTACTTGCCTGGTTTAAAAAAACAACAGCAAAAATTTCTCGGCTATAAAACTGAAAAGAGGATTTCAAAAAAGCAGCCATATCAGTGGTGGTATTGATCTTTTCTTTACGAGTTATGGCTGTTTGTCTGCGTACACCCAATTCAAGCGAAGCCACAATACTGATGGCTTTGGCGGTTCCTAAGCCTTTGATATTCAGTTGCCTTATATCCCGAACGGAAAGGGCGCCAAGTTTTGACAAGTCGTTGTTTACAGCATGTAACAAAGCCCTGGCAATATCCAATGCGGTTGCTTGTGGAGTGCCGGTATTGATCAAAATAGCCAATAGCTCACTATTGCTCAAATGATCGCTACCTAAGGATAATAACTTTTCGCGGGGGCGTTCTGTTTCAGCCCATTCTTTAATAGAAAATTTCCTCATAATATAAACAAGTGTTATTTCAAAATAGTATTTCTTGTTTGAATCAATATCTTCGCGCCATATAACTGTGTTATGAATCCTTCTGTTAAGATATTTTCGGGTACGGGTTCTCAAAAACTCGCCGAAAAAATTGCCAAGCAATTTGGTGCCCCCATCGGAAAAATAAATATTCAGAAATTCAGCGATGGTGAGTTTCAGCCCATTTTTCTGGAAAGTATTCGTGGCGATTATGTTTTTTTAGTGCAGAGTACCTATGCTCCTACGGATAACTTGATGGAGTTGCTCTTGATGATAGATGCGGCCAAAAGAGCTAGCGCTTATAAGATCATAGCTGTAATTCCTTATTATGGTTTTGCCAGGCAAGATAGAAAAGATAAACCCCGTGTTGCCATTGGCTCTAAATTAATCGCAACCCTTTTAGAAGCTGCCGGAGCCAATAGGGTTATAACCATGGATTTGCATGCACCTCAAATACAGGCATTTTTTGAAGTACCAGTGGATCACCTGGATAGTTCCGCTATTTTCATCCCCTATATCGAACAACTAAAGTTGAAAAATTTAGCTTTTGCGGCTCCCGATGTAGGCAGTACCAATCGGGTAAGAGAAGTAGCCAGCTATTTTAATGCAGAAATGGTGATTTGTGATAAGCATCGTAAGCGCGCCAATGAAATTGCGAGTATGGTAGTAATTGGGGATGTTAAGGATAGAGATATTGTTATTATCGATGATATCTGCGATACCGGTGGTACTTTGGCCAAAGCCGCGGCTTTATTAAAGGAAAAAGGTGCCAGGAGTGTCAGAGCACTGATTACCCATCCTGTACTTAGCGGCAAGGCTTATGAGAATATCGAAAACTCGGTACTGGAAGAATTAGTAGTATGTGATACTATTCCACTAAAACAAGAGACTTCTAAAATCAAAATCATTTCTGTAGCAGAGCTTTTTGCTATCGCTATCCGGAATGCGTATGAAAATAAAAGTATTACCAGCCTGTTTATCCACTCCCAACTAAAAGGGAAGGAGAAGTGATAAGGTATTAAGAATGAGCGTTTAATTATAAACAGTTATAAATCAATGGTTAACGAATATGTTATATTTAATATATTTCAGCACTAAATCATCTATAATTCTGAATTCTGATTTCTAAATTCTTAATTCCTAATTAAACCTTACATTTGCCGTCCAAAATTTAAAATAAATGAAAACAATTACAATCGAAGGTGTTCTGAGGACCGAACACGGGAAGAAGGCAGCCCGCCAAATTCGCTCTCAGGAAAATGTGCCGGGTGTAATTTACGGTGGTGCCGAGGAGATCAATTTCTACGCTCCGGCTAAAGCTTTAAAACCTTTAGTATACACTGGTGAATTCCAATTGGCAGAAGTTCAGGTAGGTGGCAAAAAATACAAGTGTATTTTAAAAGACCTACAGTTTGATAAGGTTTCTGATGAATTAATTCACGTTGATTTGTTGGAGTTAGTAGATAACAAACCAGTTATTGCTACTTTACCTTTGAAATTTACAGGTACTTCCGTTGGTGTTAAAGAAGGTGGTAAGTTAGTTACTAAAATGAAATCATTGAAAGTAAAAGCTTTACCAAAATACTTGCGCGAAACCATTAATGTAGATATCTCTACTTTAGAATTGAACGGAAATATTCGTGTGGAAGATGTAAAGGCCGATAATATCGAGATCTTAAATTCACCACGTATTCCTATTGCTTCTGTAGTAATGACTCGCCAGCTAAAGCAGGAAGAAGCAACCGCTGCAAAAGACGAAAAGAAGAAATAGTTTTTTTAACATTATTATCAAGCCCCTACCGAAAGGTTGGGGCTTTTTATTGGGCTAATGGTAAGCTAATGCTGAATCTTGTTCCCTTACCTATCTCACTTTGTACATCAATGGTTCCTTTATTGATATGAATAAATTCTTTACAAAGTTTCAATCCTAATCCTGTTCCCTTTTCTTTCTCCGTTCCTCTGGAAGAAATAATCGGCTCATTGGTAAATAGCTTGGCCAGCGTATTTTCTTCAATACCAACCCCTTCATCTTGAATAGTAATGTAGGCTAGTCCGTTTTCAAGGGAAGATAACAAATAGATATTCTTTCTTCTCTTACTAAATTTAACAGCATTGGAAATAAGGTTACGAATTACAAGACGTATTTGATCGGGGTCGGCATAAATCATAAGCGGGGCTAATTGACATGCTATATTGATTTCTTTTTCATTTGCCATTTGTTGTATCAGGCTCACAGCTTCCTCCGCAAGTACTTTAATAGAACAAATTACGGGCTTGGTAGTAATACCTCCTAACTGGCTCTGACTCCAATTTAGCAGCGTATCTAAATTGGCTTGCAATTCATCTATCTGTTTATAAAATACCCCCGACATGTTTTTGAATTCTTCCGGGGATACATATTGTTTGTTTACTAGATCTAAACCTCCTTTTAACTGGGCAATCGGCGAGCGTAGATCATGCGCAACGATAGTAAAGATCTTTTCTTTGGTATTGTTGGCGGCAGATAACTGTTGATTTTTTTCCTTCAGCGACATCTTGATCCTTCGCTGATTTCTTTTGAAATACAGAAGCCCAAACACCATCATCCCCAAAAACCAAGTCATATTAAAGGCAACTCTGCCTGCAGACATTTGCTGTACGATCGCAGGATGCGTATACACCCAATACTTACCAAATACAAAACCAATAACACTGGTTGTGATCGAAGGGATCAAGAACTCTCTTTCATTAAAAAAAATCATGACCACTACCAAATTCTGAATATTAAAATATTCAGAACCATTATGATAACATATTGCCTGAACAGTACAGGTAATGGATAAGATCATATTCAATACCAACTTCAACGTATCGTATTTCCTAAATGGATTAATTAAAATAGTTAGTACACCCACTACAAAAACGATCATATTGGTACCGGCTAACAAATACCGGGCATGAACTGTATTTAATATGATAAGTGATAGGAGAATAGGTAGGCTCGGAGCAATAATAAAATTAACCACCTTAATTTTTTCCTGCTCATCTACATCAGATGTATGCTCAGTTCCGTAATACAAGATGCGCTTGATAAAGCCAAGTGTATACAACTTGAATCCCATACGTAGCAAATTACGATAATCTATACTTTGGTTTTGTAGTTATACTTCTAAATTTACGCCAAGGGGCTATTTTTGCAATATGCAGCGATTTTTAATTATCGGACTCGGAAATATAGGTGATGAATACAAGCATACCCGGCATAATATAGGTTTTGATGTATTGGATGCCTTCGTGAGAAAACATAATACTTTTTTTAGTACAGGCCGTTTGGCCGATGTGGCAGAGGTGAAATGGAAGGGTAAAACCTTTATTTGTATAAAGCCTACCACGTATATGAATTTGAGTGGGAAAGCCTTTAAATACTGGCTCGATAAGGAAAAACTCGATCTTTCTCAAACCCTTACCATCGTTGATGAGTTGGCTTTACCCATAGATAAACTTCGTTTAAGAGGAAGTGGTAGTGCTGGCGGACATAATGGGCTGAAAGATATTGAACTTACGCTCGGAAGTAGCGAATACGCCCGTTTACGCTTTGGTATAGGGAATAATTACCCCAAAGGCCGGCAGGCCGAGTTTGTTTTAGGTAAATGGCTTCCGGAAGAAAGCGTAATGGTTGATAAAAAAATACCCGCTTGTATAGATATTATTGAGGCATTTGCGGCAATGGGACTCCAAAAAGCCATGAATATGGCAAATAATTTGAGCTTTACATAATAATCTGCCCCCTTTCATAGTTATAAGTGTTGGAAATATAATCGAGGTGGCCCGAACCGTACCCCGCAGCCCAGCGCTGCAATGGATCAGCTCATTACTATTTTAAATGCGACTGTACTATGAAAATTTTTTGCGTAGGCCGAAATTATGCCGATCATGCAAAAGAACTGGGCAACGAAGTTCCTGAAGAGCCCGTTATTTTCATGAAACCTAAAACTGCACTGCTACAGTCGCATACGCCATTCTATTATCCCGAGTTTTCCAACGAATTGCATTATGAAGCCGAGCTCGTGTTACGCGTTTGTAAAAACGGGCGCTATATCACCGAGCAACAAGCCCAGCGTTATTACGATGCGGTAACTATCGGTATTGATTTTACCGCCCGTGATATACAGGCTGCATTGAAGAAGAAAGGCTTGCCTTGGGAGAAAGCCAAAGCTTGGGATAATTCGGCAGTGGTTGGAAATTGGGTGCCTTTAACAGAAAAACTCTTAAAAAACCCTATTCATTTTTCACTGAAAAATAATCAAACAACGGTTCAGGTGGGAGATACATCACACATGATCTTTTCTTTCAACCAAATCGTTTCTCATATCTCAAATTATTTCTCCCTCAATATCGGCGACCTCATTTATACAGGTACACCGGCAGGTGTAGGAGAATGTGTGGTAGGAGATATATTGGAAGGTTTTTTTGAGAATGAAAAAATGTTTGAACTGGAAATAAAATAGCATGCTTACACCCAATATATTACTGCAGGCGTATAAGCTCATGATGATGGCAAAATCCATGAGTGAAACCTACGATGCCAATAGGCAGGTGTGTAAGTATGTGCATTCTACCTCTCGCGGCCACGAAGCTATTCAAATTGCAACCGGTTTACAATTACTACCCTGCGATTGGGTAAGCCCCTATTATAGAGATGATAGTTTAATGCTCGCAGCAGGCTTTGAGCCGTACGAGTTAATGCTTCAATTGTTGGCCAAAAAAGATGATCCCTTCTCCGGTGGTAGGTCATATTATTGCCACCCCAGTAATAAAGATGAAGTTCGTCCTTCTATCATACACCAAAGCAGTGCCACCGGTATGCAGGCCATACCTACCACAGGTTTAGCCCAAGGTGTTCAGTTTCTGGAGCAAACACAATCGGCCAAACTACGAAAATCCTCCGATGGAAAATCACCCATCGTGATATGTTCATTAGGTGATGGAAGTATGACGGAAGGAGAGGTAAGTGAAGCCCTTCAATTTGCATCCCTCAAACAATTACCGATTGTTTATTTAGTACAGGATAACCAGTGGAGTATCAGTGCCAGTGCCGATGAAGTAAGAACCATGAATGCCTATGAATATGCTTGTGGTTTTAAAGGTCTTAAGCGAATGCAATGCGATGGCAGTGATTTTATGCGTTGCTATGAAACTATGGAGCAGGCAGTAAACTATGCCCGCACCGAAAGAAAACCAGTACTAGTGCATGCTAAAGTGCCTTTATTGGGGCATCATACCAGCGGGGTACGCAAAGAGTTCTATAGAAGTAGAGAAGATTTATTAAAGCATGGATTATATGATCCAATCCCTAAACTCAGGCATCTCCTAAACGGTGTGGGATTTAATGATCATGAAATTAATAAAGTAGAAACCGACGCTCTTGAAATCATACTGGAAGATTTTAAGAAAGCACAAGGAGCTGCTGAACCAGATATTCGTTCCGTTGAAGATCATGTGTTTGCACCTACAGCTATTAAAGAAGAAAAAGGACAAAGAGTACCCAAAGGTGCTGAGAAAGTGATGATGGTAGATGCTGCCCTACATGCCATTGATGAAATTTTAGATGAATATCCTGAAGCCATATTATACGGACAAGATGTAGGAGGAAGGCTAGGGGGTGTTTTCCGGGAAGCGGCAACCCTGGCAGAAAAATATGGTGAGAACAGAGTGTTTAATACAGCCATTCAAGAGGCTTATATAGTTGGATCTACTGTTGGCTTGAGCGCTATGGGTATGAAGCCGATCGTAGAAATCCAGTTTGCCGATTATATCTATCCCGGCTTAAATCAGTTGGTTACCGAAGTAGCCAAATCTTGTTATTTATCTAACGGTAAGTTTCCCGTACAAATGGTATTGCGTGTACCTGTAGGTGCGTATGGGGGTGGGGGGCCATATCATAGTGGCAGTATCGAAAGTACCTTATTATCTATCAAGGGTATTAAAGTAGTATATCCTTCCAATGCCGCGGACATGAAAGGTTTGATGAAAGCCGCCTTCCTCGATCCTAATCCTGTTATTATGCTCGAGCATAAAGGATTGTACTGGAGTAAAGTGCCCGGTACCGATGATGCCAAAACCATCGAACCGGCAAAAGATTATATACTGCCCCTAGGTAAAGCCAATGTAGTATTACAAACTGAAATGGAGCGGGTACGTAAGGGAGAAACTATTACAGTGGTTACTTATGGTATGGGAGTATATTGGGCAAAAGCGGCTGCAGAGCGTTATCCCGGACAAGTAGAAATAGTAGACCTTCGATCTTTATATCCATTAGATGAAGAAACCATCTTTAATTCGGTAAAGCGCCATGGTAAAGTATTAGTACTAACCGAAGAGCAACAAAATAATTCATTTGCAGAAGCTTTATCGCTTCGTATATCTAACGATTGCTACCATTTTTTAGATGCCAAGGTTGAAGTAATGGGAGCTAAAAACCTGCCGGCTATTCCTATCAATGTGGCATTAGAAACCGCCATGCTCCCCACTGCCACCAAAGTGGCTGAACGCATCGGGAAATTGTTGGCGTATTAGGCTTTTCCCATTCATCCAAACCACCTATATTTGCACCCCAATTGGCGAGGTAGCTCAGTTGGTTAGAGCACAGGATTCATAACCCTGAGGTCTCGGGTTCAAATCCCGATCTCGCTACACGGTCTCAGTAATGAGACCTTTTTTTATGTCATTCACCGTTTACGTTTTATACTCGGAAAAAGCAAATAAACACTACACTGGATTTACTAATAATCTAGCTGAGCGTTTGCACAGCCATAATGATTATGGAAAAGATTGGACTGCCGCTTACAGACCTTGGAGGTTGATTTACTCAAAGCAATTCGATTTAAAGGCTGATGCAATGAAATACGAAAAATGGCTAAAATCGGGTGTTGGGAGAAATTATATAAAGCGTTTGCCCCATTAAGTAAGGATTCATATCCGCCTAAGGCGGACTCGGGTTCAAATCCCGATCTCGCTACACGGTCTCAGTAATGAGACCTTTTTTATTGAGATTATTGCTAATTTCATACATGCATCAGCACATCATCAACGCCTCTATCCAAGTTGTTCCCATTGGTACTAATAAACATCCTTATGTTTGGGTAGATGAAGCCATTAGCATTATTCAGCAATCCGGGTTAAAGTATACCATTGGCGCTTTTGGTACCGATATAGAGGGTTATTATATCGAAGTGATGAAACTCATTGAAGATATAAATGAGTACTTGTATAAACAAGCCTGCGAAGAATGGATCGTAAATTGTCAAATTCAGTTTAGGGCGGGCTCGGATATTACAATTGAAGAAAAGATCAAGAAATATTAGTATAAAGTTTTACCTTAGGAATACAACAGTAACCCTAACAAATTAAGCCGGTTGATATAACTGGCACTGTTGTTATGCAAATACAAAGAGTTGACTCTGTAAATGGTCATGTGCTTAAAGCTATGAAAGACCATTTGATATTGAAAACCTATAGTGCGAGTACGATACGAACCTATTTGAACGAGATGCAGCAGCTATTACATACGGTAGCTAATATACCTGTTGATGCCTTGCAGCCCGAGCATTTAAAAAGATATTTTGCGTGCCTATATTTGCCAATATACCCCAAAGCCGAAGGTATATCTATTTGAGTCGGAGCAATCGGGGGATGCATATCCAATTAGAACCATTCAACAAATTTTTAGTAATGCAAAGGTAAAAGCTGGAATAAAAAAGGAGTTAGGTATACACAGTTTGCGACATAGTTTTGCAACACATTTATTAGATAAGGGGACAGATATACGCTACATCAAGGAATTATTGGGTCATTTCGATATTAAGACTACCGAGCGTTATTTGCATGTGAGTAAACGGCAATTAGTAAATATCATAAGCCCATTAGATGATTTATTCAGTAAAAAGCAGATAAATCGCTAACAATACAAACTGTATAACTGCATATGTGTAAGCTACAATACAAAATGTATAATATATTGACGCAACTACAATATAAATTATATAACGCTGGAGGGGCTGAATTCATTGATTTTTTTATTTTGGAATGAGTCGGGGGTAGCGTATATTTAAGTGTTACCTGCCATTTTACTGACACAGTATGCCAATAACACAATCCGAAAATATTGTCTCTCAAATTAACTCAAATGTTTTTTTTAAAGAGTTCACATTTAGCAAAAATGACTTTAAAGAGCTTGACACAAACCCAAAATTGGAGTTTGCTGACAATTTCGTTTGGTTAGACAAATTATTTTTTATTTATCAGATAAAAGAACGAGACGCCAATTCAACGGACAACATAAAATGGTTCGAAAATAAAGTATTAAAAAAGGCGGTAAAGCAAATAAAGTCGACACTAAATTATATTTCGACATATCCAGAAATTATTATTGAAAACGAAAAGGGGCATAAACTTGACATTACAAAAGCAAAAGAATGTGAAGACCCTAAAAAAATAATTATTTATTCCCCGTCTGACAATTTTCCCGAATCAAAAAGAAACTTAAAGTTTTACGAGAGTTCTGAAATTGGCTTAATACATCTTTTTCATTCAGAGGATTATTATTGGATTTGCAAATACCTAATTACGCCAGCGGAAGTTGAAGAGTATTTAAACTTTAGAGAAGACTTGTTTCTTTTTGACAAAGAAAGGACTAACGTCTTGCCTGAACAATATTTCTTGGGACACTTTTTGGAAACATTAGATGCCGACCACTTCGACCCAGCGTATATTACAAATCTAAAAAATCACAAACCTGACATGTGTAAGCTCCCCCAAAAATAGTACGTTTTGAAAGTAGACTAAATAGTTAACTTTAAAACGTAAAATATGAAGAAG
>JAIEQT010000641.1 GCA_019747455.1 Chitinophagaceae bacterium
AAACCTGAAACCAAATTAAATATTCAAATTAGAGCAACCATAGAACAATATATTTTAACCTTGCAAAAGCTTATCAATATGCCAACTGAACTTGAAAAAGAGTTATTAGATTTAATTGGGAAACAAGAAATATATAAGATTATACCTCAACTACATGACGCGTATCATACGTTCAGAAGGCGTACCTATGAGAAATTTTTTGAATCACTTAATAAAAACAAAGAAAATCAAATTGAATTTAACTTCGAAGATCAACCTACGCTGAAAGGTGAAATTTTAGTTGATAAAGATGGCCTATATTATGGATATACGCTTGCAGTTGATAAAAATATATACGATGCAGGTAAAGAGTATTATTGGAAGATATTAAAAGAAGTTGATTCCCGTTTTTACACAAACGATATTTACGTTGGATGGATATACTCAAATATTTTTAAAAATTTTTATGACGACGACAAAGTCAATATTCTTGAATTGGAAAAGAGTGAAGAATCAGTTGATAAATTAATAAATGCCGTCATTGATGATTTTAAGGAATTAAATAATAAAATCAAAAACAAGATTCAATCTAAAAACAAGTAAGTATGTTTTCTCTACTTATGTCACATTAAAAAACTTAACGATGTCGACTTTTAAGCTTAACGAATTATATTTGTGTGCATGCCCAAAAAAATGATACAACGGCTTTTGGTATTGTACAAAATCTAATAATATTGGGCAGCCGATACCATCATCCAAAATGCCTTTGGGTGGAACATGCGAGAGTAAAATATCAATTGGCTTATTGATTATTTCGGGCATTTCGAATAAATTTTCTTGGGATTTTATTCCGTAAATAGTTAGCCCAAAAACGTTGATACATTTATTCTCTAACAAAATCACATTCTTAGGGACTATATGTCTTGCTGCTTTAGGTTCAAACACAAAGGGATAATCGTGGTTGCCACTTACAAAGAGCCTTTTCTTGGCTGGAAGCGCAGAAAACCACTCAAAGAAATCCAGTATTTCTTTTTCATCTCCATTATTGCAAATATCACCGCAATGAATGACAATATCACAATTGGGAATTACACAGTTTCTGTGTTTCCCATGCGTATCAGATAATGCAACTATCACAACACCCTTATGTATAATTTTAACCAAATTATATTGATTCAACAGTTAATAGGGTATCTCCAAAATTCGCAAATTTTTCATTCAGGTACGGCGGTCGAGTTAGCGTTATCTCTAAAAATGAAAAATCATCTGCAAACTTCGACACTGTATGTTTTAAGAGTTTGACAGGCTCGTCGCTCTGTATAATATACCGCATTCGGGTATCATCATACAATGCTTTCGATAAACATACCAAAAAAAGATATTTAGCGAACCTATTCTTTAAAGCATCTATTTGATCAGTAAAAAGTACAGAAGCTGGTAACATATTAAAAATAAAATTTTCTCCTTCGGTAGCTTCACTTTTCACTCTATTCTGATGATAAAGGTTTACCAAACACCCATCGGCTTTTAGCTTACTAACTAAAAAAGGAGTTAGCTGCCCTAATGAAACATAAGCCAATGATTGTGGTTTATCACTGTTTAATGCCATGTATTTTAAAATCTTCAACATAAAAGCAGTTTTGCCAACTTTTTTGTTTCCACGAACTATGATAATCGTTTTGGGTCGCTGAAAAAGTTGAGCCATTGGCTCAAAATCACTGAGCTCTTCCCAATCAAGTGGTTGTATGATATATTCCATTTTGATGATAGATATCTGCTAAAAGCATCGGTTTATTAATTTTGGTATTGAAGCCTAACTTATCCGATAATTGCTGCGCTTTGTTCGTTTCCAATTCTTTAAATTGATATTGTGCTATAAGTCTTCCTTTTCGCAGTAATGCACTATCGATTTTTGAAATGTCGGTATTAAACGTACAAATGAATTGTACATTCAAACAATCGGCTAGTAATCCGTCGGTAATGTTTAGTAATACATTCACTGGTGAATTCACTTGCTCTCCCCTATCCAGAATGATACTTTCGGCATCTTCAATAACAAAAACAGTATTGGGTTTGCTCATGAAAATGCCAATTAATTTAGGGTTGATAATGGTGCTGATCATCGATTGGGGTAAGAAAACTACTTCCTTATCAATAGCGGTGATCAAGAATTTAATATACGAGGTTTTACCAGTTCCGGGGCTGCCGTGTAACAATACCAATCCCTTATCCTGCTTATTATTGAGTCGCTGCAGAATCAGTTGATGAACTTCATCAAAATCATCATTATAATTTTCTTGTATGCTATTGATAGACGGCTTTACCTGCAATGGTTTAAATTCATGGGAGCAATCGTGATAAATCAATAAGGATATTTCAGGTTTATCAGGTACTTTTTGTTTTTTCTGCGTTTGAATAAGCGCAATAATTTCATTGACCAATTCAACCTTTGTTTGTCTATACAAAAACTTGACTATACCAGATTCCATTTGAAAATACACAATTAGATCTTCAAACAAGAAATAAAAAATATCGGCTACCTCTGGTTTCAAGAAAGCGTCGTAATTACATTTTGCATAGTAACAGTCGTAAATTTCTTTTTGGTAGGTGATAAGAAATAGCAATACGGCCTCCATGCAATTGATTCCTGTTTCAATCACATAGTTTGGAATTGACCTATAGTAATAGCTATAGAGAAGTAGTTCGTTTAAATAGAAAGCTTTTTTGTTGGAAAATAGATCCAAAACAATCTCTTCATTGGAACTCACTTGCCTATACTTAGCATAGTCAATTGACATTTTATTAAATAAATCATCTAACTCCATATACTATTTTATTAATGCTAATAAATGGTTCACATGCGTTTCCGCATTTCCAAAACGTGGTCTTGTAGTAACAATAATTTTTGTTCCCTTGAATTCTTCGAAAGCAACAATATTTGTCAATGATTGATCGTATTCAATATCCCTTGTTTGCAATAATGACTTAAATGGCGCCCACCAACTGTAATTGGTTAGTACAATACAATACTTAGGTTGTAATTCTTCTATCTCAAGCGCGATTAATTGAGCAGCGATGTCAAGTTGACTCACCTTCAGAAATGAATTTGGGTTTTCCCCATCGGGAGCAATTTTGTATAAATTAGACCATGCTATTTTTTTCGACCAGTCCCAACTGCTTCTATTGTATCCGTAATAATCACTAGTTAACTTATATACAGCTTTCCAAAAAAAAGAGCGAAAAGTCCTATAGTCGGTTTTGTTATCATAGAATTTTTTTGCAGTTGGGTCAGCTACAATTTGATCATACGTATCGTTGCTCCATCGAACATTTACCCAATCGAGCGGAGAATGACCGAGTTTAGCAAAGTAGCGATTAGAAGCAGTTATGCTTTCTTTGATTTGTGTTTCACTAACAGCATCATATACATCAAAACCTGATGCCCAACCGTTAAGTGCTTGACCATAAAAAAGTAAATCACATGGTTCTTTTTGCCGTACTCCTAAACTGGGGTAAAAATTTGTGAACCAGCCATTACTATTCCAATTCTCTTGAAGTGAGTTTTGAAACTGTAGCATATTTTCCACAAATAAGCTATCATACTCACTCGACATTTTATTATAGATTTCCATAATATTTAATTCTGCTTTTATTAAGAACTAGCTTATCTTAATTACGTCGAAATAGGTTGACGACAATAAGCCTGTTTTTTTAAGATCAAACCCATAAACTCTTTGAAAGGCTTCAGCTACAGCGAGACCCCCATTTTCCACGAAAGGACTCGATGAATTTTTTGTGACTACTTGAGCCGTCATCCCTTTTTCAAGGCGAACTCCATTTGAAATTGCTGTGCGGTTGGCTGTTACTTTAACTAGTGGCATATTATATTTTTTACAAAGGTTAAAAACGTAAGCGCCATACTATGTCGCTTTACTTATTTACTTTTGAACATGCCAAAAAATATTTATTCAGCGCGTTACGCGCTAATCCTTCGCCGATTAGAACAAAGTCCGGCTACTTATCAAGAAATTGCTGATTTTTTAGACATCGAATCTGAGATCCACGAGCGAACTTTCTCTGCATCCCAGAGAACTTTACAAAGAGATATCAAGGATATAGCAAGTCAATTGAATATTGAAATTCTAAATAACAGATCGACAAAAAAATATTATATCGCATCAGAAGATGGAATCAGTGAAAGCAGCCGTCGACTCTTAGATGCTTATCAAATTAACTCCTTCATTCAGTCTGCAAGTTTTTTTTCGAATAAAGTATTCCTTGAAAAAAGAGCCTCGCATGGATTAGAGTATTTTCATCCTCTACTGACTGCAATAAACAAAAAAAGGATTATAAACTTCATGTACTATGAATATTGGTCGGAACTGGAAACACAAAAAAAAATACATCCATTAGCATTAATGGAAGCGCAGGGTCGCTGGTATCTTATTGGCATAAACCCACCCAAAAAAGAGCTAGAAAGATTTGGTTTAGATAGAATAAGTGAATTGAATATACAGGATCAGAAGTTCCGTGAAAAATATTCAATCGATATACAGAAATATTTTGAGTCGTGCTTTGGCCTACTACAGAGTGAAACAAAACTCATTGAAAAGGTTGAATTAAAGTTTAACTACGAACAAGGCCTATACGTTGATAATTATCCTTTACATCACTCACAAACGGAAATAGCAAGGGAAGTTGGTTATATTATTTTTTCCTTTGAGCTACAAATCAGTTATGATTTTTTACAAGCGCTACTCGCTTTCGGCTCGGAGCTTGAGGTACTAAAACCAGCTTCATTAAGAAAAGAGATGAAAAATATGTTGGAGAACACTTTACGGAACTATAAAAAATAAACGTCATGGTTTGGCGCCGACTGCACGTTTCTTGCACTCAAAAAATGAATCCCAACTTACGAGATATTAGACTGAAAGAACTTGCAAAAGCTATGAGTGCCAAAAACCAGTTTATAGATATTTTTGGCAGCAATAATATTCATATAGACGGTTGCAAGCAATTCATAGCCTTTCACTATGCTATTCCCAATATAATAAACTTAGTTCATATAGACTGTACAAAAGCGAGGAATTGGTTCGATGAAACCTATTTTACAAAAATCAAAGAGATCACATATTTTAAAAAAAATACAGGCAAGGAAACACCAAAGATTGAATATATTCTCTATCATTCATTTGAAGACCTTATAATTAATTTCTATATTGCTGAAAATGAGATTAAGTTATTTTTTAAAAAAACGGATCCGAAACTTATTGAAAAAATTACTGCCGAGTTAAGGAAATATAGTAAAAGATATCGCCATCGAAAAAAAAGAACCATTGAGTTGTTAACTAATGATTCCCGTGGACTATCGCTTGCCTCACTTGAAGTATCTAAACCAAAACTTTCAATAGAAGATAATTATAATGATGATTTCAAAGAAATAAATAGCATTATCATTAAACGACTTTCACAGAAAAATGATAAGGGAATCGTTCTATTACACGGCAAGCCCGGAACAGGGAAAACTACTTATATACGGTATTTACTAGCCTCACTAAAAAAGACGGTTATATTTTTACCGTTAGAATTAGTGAATTCGCTAACAGGGCCCGATTTAACAACATTTCTATTAAAGCATACCAACTCTGTACTTGTAATTGAAGATGCGGAGAAAATTATCCAATCTCGAGATTCAACGAGGAGTTCAACGGTGTCGGGTCTATTGAACATTTCAGACGGCTTACTTTCCGATTTCCTATCTATTCAAATCATCTGTACTTTCAATACAGACATTTCCAAGATAGATCATGCACTTCTTAGAAAGGGGAGATTAATTGCCATGTATGAGTTCAAAGAGTTGGAAGTAAGTAAAGCACAGGCACTATCGCATAAACTTGGTTTTTCAACAATTATTGATAGTCCAACTACGCTTACTTCCATATACAACCAAAGAGAAAAAGACTTTGAGAATCTCAAGAGACCCGCAATTGGATTCAAATAGTCTGCATAATAAACAGTCGAGTTTACTTGTAAAAATTGGAAAGAATAGCCTTGGAGAAGCTGTAGAAGTAGATATATCAACTTACCCATTTTTATTAGTCACAACAGATGAAAGAGGATTATCAACTCGGTTTATTGATGAATGCTGCATTAATGTATTCAATCAATCGAAAGGTTCAATTATCTATCGCAGCACCCGACAGAGTAAAGTTAAATATAGGGTAGATGAAAGCTTTGCTATCCGATATTTCTTTGAGGACGATCCCTCAATATCGAGCTATTCTTCAAAAATGCATTTCATTGATTCAGTATTAAGGCTTGTCAAATCTGATACTTCAAATACTCCTTGCTTCTTGATTATCGACGATATACGGACTTTTCTTGGAAATAAGCAGTCTACGTTACTACTTGCGATTATTAAAATAATCCTTCAAAGCCATAGTCATCATTTCCATGTCATTCTTGGAAGTGCATTGCCTTATGCAAATTTATTTAACCAAATAAATTTCAAGCACAAAGCGTTCGCCAATATCTTAGTTTATAACAATATCACTTTACCTCAATATTTAAAACAATTAGCAGGAGAACTTGTATTTACCACAGAGGGATTGATTTTTTTAAAAACCCCAGGTAGTTTAGGTTTTGAAAAGTTTTATCCTTATCATTAGATTGAATATTTTTTCGAATAGTTGATAACATTTACTAAATTTACCCTATGAAAGTGTTGGGTGTAAAATATAAGGGTGATTATATGATTCAAGTATCTTTCCAAGATGGCATAGAAGGTGTTATTGATCTAAGCGATTTAGTAGATAAAGGTATTTTCATTGAATTAAAGGATACACAAAAATTTTCGACCGTTTATACAACCGGCTATTCAATAGCTTGGTCGGAAGAACTTGAAATAGATGCCGCAAATATTTATGCTGAAATAACTGGTAAGCATCCTATGACAGCATTTACACCTACTACAATGTATGCCTCAAATTAGTTATTTTTTAGGCGTTATTATTAGGATGTTCTATAGAGATCACAACCCTCCGCATTTTCATGCAGTTTACGGTGATTATGAAGCCTTGATTGATATTGCAAAGAATGAGCTCATAAGTGGTTATTTGCCTCCGCGAGTTCTTGGACTTGTTATTGAATGGACGGCAATTCATCAAAACGAACTAATGGACAATTGGGAACGAGCAAAAAATCAGAATCCACTGCTTCCGATAGCCCCGTTGGTGTAATAACAGTACTTACTGAATTTCTTTGTACCTTACTTATCCAAGATTTTTGTATGAAAAAAATACTGCTTGCGGCATTTATATTATTCGCTTGCACATTACAAGCACAGATAAAAGTACGTTTCGAGCTTACAGATAAATCAATTTTTTCGCACGATAGCATATTCATAGCCGGTAGCTTCAACAATTGGGATGAAAAAGCAAATACCAATTATTTACTCTATCCCTTACAATCAAAACAAAAATCAATCACGCTTTCGCTAAAACCCGGAACTTATCGTTATAAATTTCATCGTGGTAATTGGATATCTGTTGAAAAAACGGCTGCTAATGAAGAGGTGATAGACAGAGAAATAAAGATTAGCCGAGATACCGTTTTAAAAGATCAAGTGTTTTCTTGGAGAGATGAGTTTTTAAAGGAAAAATGGCAATTGATTGCTGCTGAAAAGCAGGATACACAAACAGTAAAATATCTTTCCGCCATTGCAAGCTACTATGCATTTGACGGACAAAATAACAATATCGATTCTGCAGGATATTATGCCAATAAGTGCTTGAATTTAATTGCTGAGATTAAAAAAAGAAAGGAAACGAGTAACATAACAGTAAATAGCCTCAATATTATTTTGTTCAATACTACAGATGTATCCGCTTCTTTATTTCACAGCTTAGGTAATTACACGAAAGCACTGGAACTAAGGTTTGAAAACCTTGCGCTGGCAGAGAAATTAAATGAACCCTTTCAGGTATTTTGGGCATTACAGTATGTTACAAACGAATATGCTGCCATGAAAGATTACGAAACCTGTTTGGTTAATGCAAAGCGTTTAGATTCTGTAGTGCAACAATTAAAAAACTCGCAGTATTATGAATTTGCAATTGCACAAGTAAATAGTTTATACGCAACTACTTATCTAGGATTAAATAAACCAAAACTGGCGATAAATCATGCAAGAACCATGCTTCAAGTAAATCCTAAAATATTAAATGAAGGCAATACTACCATCGCTCAATACTTACTTGGTAAAGCATTTTTAGGAACCGGGCAGTTCGACTCATCACGTTACTATTTAAAGCTTGCAAGAGATCGGGTGTTAACAAAGTTTGTGCTTTTTAGATCGCAGGTAGACATTGAATTGAGCAGGGTTTTTTTAGCAACAAATAAATTAGACTTGGCATTAACATACGGGCGAGCTGCCTATCAATACTTTTTAACGAATGCTAGCGAAATAAGGAGGCTCGGAGAGAGTGCGTTATATTTTCAATCTGAAGTAACGCCAATACTTTCCAAAATTTTTAAGGCCCGGAATAATACAGATAGTGCTTACTACTATTTGTCTTTATCAAATTCATTGAAAGATAGTTTATACAACAAAGAGAAAATAACGCAATTTCAAAACCTATCTTTTAATGAGTCTGTAAGAAAAAAGCAATTAGCTGATGAAGAAATTCAAAATCAAAAAGCTTTTAGAACCAAGCTCGTGTATTGGGGGTTGGGAATTGGATTAGCAGGATTTTTATTAATCAGTATTATTCAATTTAGAAATAATCAACAAAAACAAAAAGCTAATAGAGTTTTGGAAACAACACTAACCGAACTTAAATCCACCCAATCTCAACTGATTCAATCCGAGAAGATGGCTAGCCTGGGTGAACTCACAGCGGGTATTGCACATGAGATACAGAACCCGTTGAATTTTGTAAATAATTTTTCTGAGGTGAGTCGGGAATTTATCGATGAGCTAAAACAAGAGAGGGTTAAGGAGGAAGGTGTAAGGGATAAGGTGTTGGAGGAAGAATTATTAAGTGATATAGATGCGAATTTAGAAAAGATCAACCATCATGGTCAACGAGCAGCGTCGATAGTTAAGGGAATGCTGCAACATAGCAGAAGTAGCAGTGCCACCAAAGAACTAACGGATATCAATGCTTTGTGTGATGAATATTTAAGACTGGCGTATCATGGATTAAGAGCCAAAGACAAGAGCTTTAATGCAGCGTTTAAAACGGAGTTTGATGAAAGTATACCTAAAGTGAATATCGTACCACAGGATATGGGCAGGGTGGTATTGAACTTGATTAATAATGCGTTTTTCGCCGTGAGCCAGCGTCAGAACGTCGGAACGTCAGAACGGGAGCCTAATGACGACCCGACGATCCGACGTTCTGACGAAGAATACACCCCAATGGTAATCGTATCAACACGAAAAAAAGAGGACACCATCGAAATCACCGTCTCCGACAATGGTACCGGTATTCCTAATGAGATCAAGGAAAAGATCTTCCAGCCCTTCTTTACCACCAAGCCAACCGGACAAGGAACGGGACTAGGATTAAGCTTGGCATATGATATCGTTACCAAAGCGCATGGAGGGAAGCTAACGGTGGAGAGTGAACAAGGAAGGGGAACAACCTTTAAAATTGAAATCCCGTAACCTCCTTACCTATTCATACTTGCTAAAAACTCTTCGTTGTCTTTTGTGCCGCGCATTCGTTTGAGCAGTTCTGTCATAGCTTCTTCCGGATTCATATCATTGAGGAATAGCCTTAAGATATTCATGCGACTGAGAATATCTTTATCTAATAATAAATCATCTCTACGGGTAGATGATCCAACTAAATCGATAGCAGGGAAAATACGTTTGTTGGCCAACTTGCGATCTAGCTGTAATTCCATATTACCGGTTCCTTTAAATTCTTCAAAGATCACTTCATCCATTTTACTACCTGTTTCAATTAAGGCGGTGGCAAGAATAGTAAGCGATCCTCCGTTCTCAATTTTACGCGCAGCTCCAAAAAATTGTTTTGGTTTTAATAGCGCATTTGCTTCCACACCACCACTTAATACTTTACCACTAGAAGGTGCTACGGTGTTATGTGCACGTGCTAAACGCGTGATAGAATCGAGTAGTATAACCACATCATGTCCGCACTCCACTAAGCGTTTTGCTTTTTGTAAAGCAATAGAAGAAACTTTTACGTGCTTCTCGGCGGGCTCATCGAATGTAGAGGCAATTACCTCTGCTTTTACACTGCGCTCCATATCGGTAACCTCTTCTGGTCGCTCATCAATTAACACCACCATCAAATAGCATTCCGGATGATTGGCGGCAATCGCATTAGCTACTTCTTTGAGCAACATGGTTTTACCCACTTTAGGTTGCGCAACAATCAACCCACGCTGACCCTTACCAATTGGTGTAAACAAATCAATGATGCGTGTGCTATAGTTGTTAGGGGTAGTAAATAAATTTAATTTCTCATAGGGAAATAATGGTGTGAGATAATCGAAGGGAACACGATCTCGCACTTCATCGGGGCGCTTACCATTGATATAATCAACCTTTAACAGCGCGAAATATTTTTCCCCTTCTTTGGGTGGACGAACACTACCTTGAACGGTGTCGCCGGTTTTAATACCAAATAATTTTATTTGAGAAGGAGATACATATACATCATCCGGAGAGGATAAATAGTTATAATCAGAGGAGCGTAAGAATCCATAACCATCTGGCATCATTTCCAAAACCCCTTCACTGGGTATTACGCCTTCAAATTCTATGTTAAAAGCAGGCTCTTTGCGCTGCTGTGGCTGAAATCTGTTTTTTTCCTGGGTTTGTGATTCAGCGGCCTGTGTTTGCGCTTCTTGATTTTCGCTGGCTTCCAGTGTTTGGATAATAGCAGCAGCAATATGTTCGGTTAGATCGGGAGCATTGCTTTCCGTATCTCCGGCAGATATGCTTCCTGTTTCCGGTTTTGCCGCCGGCTTCGCTCCTTTTTTAGGAACTGCTTTTTTAATAGGGCGACTATTACGAGACGGAGCCTCTGGGGCTTCTTGCATTATTTCGGCTTCTTCTGTTCCATTGGCCGTTTTAACAGTTACTGGTCGTTTTGCTTTGGTAGTTTTTTTCTTATCGTCTTTCACTTCACTAGCTTTTACGGCTTGGTTATCAAGAATTTTATAAATCAAACCTTGTTTATCGAGTTTTTTGGTGCCGGTAATTTTGAGCTGCTCAGCAATATCGAGGAGCTCGGGCAATAACATGTCGTTTAATTGCAGAATGTCGTACATAAATTCAAAAGGATTAAAATAACTAAGTAAAAAACCACTCGAACCAGAAAATTTGTTGGATAATTTGGAAGAGATGACTGAAAACGAGGGGTTATAAAATTCGCTAGTCAGTTGATTCCGATGCAATTATACACTCTTTTTCTAAAAATCAAGCATAAATACATGATTTTTAAGTGAGAAAATCAATTTTGATGGGCTTTTAGACACCATTCGAGTACTTTTGCGCAAAATTAGTAGTTACGGTTTTCACGATTCGAGATTCGGGTTAATAAGGTAGTTCTGGTTTACTTTGCTACTAAGTTTACCAATATCTCGAAATCCAAAACTCGTAAACCGTAACTCGTAACCCGTATCACGTAACTAAAGTGTATGTTTAATAAAAGAATAAAAATAAAAGCCTTGCTTGAGCAGGGGCAACCAGGTACAGAAGTAGTTGTTATGGGATGGGTGCGTAGTTTTCGTAATAACCAGTTTATAGCGCTGAATGATGGTAGTACGAACAACAATATTCAGGTAGTTGCCGAATTGGGACTATTAGATGAAACCACACTTAAGCGAATCACAACCGGAGCTTCGCTTCGGGTAGAAGGAAAGCTCGTTACCTCCTTGGGGAAAGGTCAGCGCGTAGAGGTGAAAGCTGATAAGGTTGAGATTTTGGGAGATAGTGATGCAGAGAAATACCCCCTTCAACCTAAAAAGCATAGCCTAGAATTTTTAAGAGAAATAGCCCACTTGCGTTTTCGTACAAACACCTTCGGTGCCGTTTTTCGTATCCGTCATTCTCTTGCCTTTGCTGTTCATCAATTTTTTAATGATAAAGGGTTTGTGTATTTACACACGCCAATCATTACAGCCAGTGATGCAGAGGGGGCGGGCGAAATGTTTAGAGTAACCACCTTGCCGATGGATGGCACAGCCCCCAAAAAAGAAGATGGCACCATAGATTATGGAGAAGATTTTTTCGGTAAGAGTACAAACTTAACAGTAAGCGGACAACTAGAAGGAGAGCTAGGTGCCATGGCTTTTTCGGAGATATATACTTTTGGCCCTACATTTCGCGCAGAAAATTCCAATACAACCCGCCACCTGGCTGAATTTTGGATGATTGAGCCTGAAATGGCTTTTTACGATATTGAAGACAATATGAATTTGGCGGAAGAATTCATTCAATACCTCATTCGTTATGCTATGGAGCATAATAAAGAAGACCTGGAATTTTTAGACCAACGATTAGCAGAAGAAGAGAAACAAAAGCCACAACAAGAGCGTGCCGAAATGGGCTTGTTGGAGAAATTGAATTTTGTGTTGAACAATCAATTTGAAAGAATAACCTACACGGAAGCCATTCAAATTTTATTGGATAGTCCGGCCTATAAAAAGAAAAAATTCAAATATGAAGTTAGTTGGGGTATCGATATGCAGAGTGAGCATGAGCGATATTTGGTAGAGAAGCATTTTAAAAAACCGGTGATCGTAACCGGATATCCGGCTAAGATCAAAGCATTTTATATGCGCCTGAATGATGGCTGTGAGCCCGGAAAAGAAACGGTGGCAGCCATGGATATTTTAGCGCCGGGCATTGGTGAAATTGTGGGTGGAAGTCAGCGGGAGGAGCGGTTGGAAAAACTTGAAGCGCGTATGAAAGAGATGCATATACCGGCAGCAGAAATGAGTTGGTATTTGGATACACGTAGGTTTGGAACAGTACCTCATGCAGGGTTTGGATTAGGTTTTGAAAGAATGGTACAGTTTGTAACGGGTATGACCAATATCCGCGATGTGATTGCCTTTGCGCGTACCCCGAAGAACTGCGAATTTTAATTTCCCTAGAACTATTTGTAACCCTGAAGCGTATATATACACGATTTGGATATTGTATGGATAGGATTGAGCAAATGAAGCAAACGCTTCAACCCGTTCGAGAAAAATTAATTTCTCACCCCCTTTATCATTCTCTTCAGAGCCTGGAAGATTTACAGCTATTTTCAGCAAGCCATGTATTTGCGGTATGGGATTTTATGAGTTTATTGAAAGCGCTACAAATGCGTCTTACTTGTACTACCGTGCCTTGGGTGCCTGTAGGGAATGCAGAAACCCGATACCTGATTAATGAAATTGTATTGGGCGAAGAGAGCGATGTAGATCCGGGTGGACATCGCACAAGTCATTTTGAATTGTACCTACAAGCTATGCATCAGATGGGTGCGGATACTAAGCCCATCAAAAATTTTATAGAGGCGATCCGCAGGGGAGAAAAAAGCGAAGAGGCGCTGAAACGCTTATCGGTGAGTGAAGGGATTCGCGATTTTGTTCGGTTCACGCTGGAAATAGCCACCCAGGCTCCTACGCATGTGCAGGCAGCCGTTTTCACATTCGGGCGAGAAGATCTGATCCCTGATTTATTTATGGGCATAGTGCGCGAGTTATCTGATTTGCATCCTGAAAAATTGGGCTTGTTTCGGTATTATTTGGAGAGGCATATTGAAGTAGATGGTGAACATCATAGTAAGTTGGCTATGCAAATGGTTAGTTTACTTTGTGATAATCAACCCCATTATTGGCAAGAAGCTATGGATGCAGCCAATGCGGCGCTGCGCTATCGCTTGCGCCTCTGGGATACGATTTATGCGTCTTTACCACTTCGAGCCGCTGCGGCCTTATAGAAAAAGTCACTCTTTCATGTGGATTATTTGTGAAAACCCCCTATTTTTGCTGCCCCGTAAGGAGCAGTGCGGTATCCGCCACGGCGAAGAAAGACTGAAAAGGTGCGGTAGCTCAGTCGGTAGAGCAAAGGACTGAAAATCCTTGTGTCGCCGGTTC